>NZ_JBIVIF010000012.1:0-142264 GCF_044749595.1 Pseudomonas sp. NPDC089392 | reverse complement strand
CACCTGGCACAGGAATAACTGGCCCGAAACAGATGTAGGAGCAGCCTTGTGCTGCGAAGCGCCGCGCGGGCGGCGCTCGATCTGTGCATCAACCTAAATCCCAAGCCATGCACCTGGAAGCCCTCACCCGGCCTCCCCCACATTCGGTCACGTTCAGCCAGGTCAATGCGCGCAGCGGCTGGTATCGCCTTGCTCGGCCGGCGCCTTGCGTGCTGCGGCCAGAATTGTCGCCAGCACGATCAACGCAGCCCCCGCCGCCATGCGCAGGCTCGGCTGATCACCAAACAACCACCAAGCCCCGATGATCGCGTACACCGGCTCCAGCGCAATGATCATACCGGCGGTACGCGCTTCCAGCCCTTCCAGGCTCTTGACGAACAGGAACTGCGACAGCCCGGTGCAGAACACCCCCAGCAGCGCCAGGTTGACCCAGTCACTGCCCCCCAGGCTGGTATTGCCCAGGTGAGTGAAGGCGAACGGCGCCACCAGCGCAGCCACCACCACGTTCTGCCAGAACGCCACCTGCATGGCATTCATGCTCGATGCATTGCGGCGGTTGGCCACGGTCAGCAGGGCGAACGCCAGGCCCGAACCGAGGCCCCAGAGCAGGCCGACGGTGCCTTTGTCGAGCAGATCGAAGGTGGGAACCACCAGCACCAGGCCGGCCGTGACCATCAGCAACAGCAAACCTTGCACAGCACCGATACGCTGGCCGAACACGCCACGCTCGATCATGGCGATGAACGCCGGGAAGCTGGCAAAGCCCAACGTGGCCACGGCCACGCCACCGACCTTGACGGCAATGAAGAAGGTCACCCAGTGGGTAGCCAGCAGAGCGCCGGTCAGGCCCAGTACTGGCAGGTTGCGCAAGGTCAGCGCATCGAGCAGGCGGGTGCCTTTAAGCCCGGCGACGAAGCCCAGGGCGATGAAGGCGAAGGTGGCGCGGCCGAAGGTGATGATGCTGGCGTCGGCTTCGATCAGGTGACCGAGGATACCGGTCAGGCCGAACAGCACAGCGGCGATGTGGGCAACGCACAGGGCGTTACGGTGGCCGGTGCTAGCTCCGGCTACGGGGATTGAAGTCGCGATCATGGCAGTCAAGTCTTCACAATGTGGCGCGCGCATGCACTCCCGGCTGCGCGACGCGGGTCTCTAATACTGGGAGTTTTATCGTTATGAGCCCGGACGAACTGCCCGGTGCAAAAAGGCGCCACAGCGTTGGAATTGTGAAGCGAGGCTGTTTTACTCGCGGTTACCACGTCGACCAGCCCACGGCGCGGGGCTGGTCGATGTGTGTATTATCTTTGTATACATGGTTTTCAGCCGATCGCGGGCGCCGTGTGCTTGTCTGATCGCGACATCGCTTGTTGCCTTGCTGCGCCGCGTTATTCGTCGCCGTAGTTCATGATCGACAGCAGCCGGATCGGCACCTGCACCAGTTGTTCCGGCCCGTGCGGGGTTTCGCCGTCGAAGGTAAGGCTGTCGCCGGCCTGCATGTGATAGAGCTGGTTGCCGTGGCGGTACACCAGTTCGCCCTCCAGCAAATGGAGGAACTCGGTGCCGGGGTGGGCGAAGGTCGGAAACTCTTCGCTGGCGTCGTCCATGCTCACCATGTACGCCTCGAAGTTTTTCTTTGGCCCCCTGGCGTGATTGAGCAAGTGGTAGGTGTGGCCCTTCTCGGTCCCGCGGCGCACCACTTCCAGTCCTTCACCGGCCTTTACCAACAGGGCGTTGCCGTCGGGCTGGTCATATTGGCTGAACAGCTTGGCCATCGGCATGCCCAGCACGTCGCACAGGCGGCTGAGGGTGTCGAGGCTGGTGGACACCTGGGCGTTCTCGATCTTGCTCAGCATGCCCTGGCTGATGCCGGCGATGCGTGCCACATCGGCGAGCTTGAGGGACTGGGCATGGCGCTGGCGCTTGATCTGCAGGCCCAGGTACTGCTCCAGGCGAAGGCGCGGTTCGGTTTCGGTCGACATCGAATGTCCTGCACGGTTTCAGTTCAAGAATAAAGATTTCGCACTGGGAAAGTGCGAAATGCAGCTGCGGTGGCCGCTTCTTTCCTCAGGTGAAAACAAGTTTCCCATAAATAGAGCATAAAAACCTGCCGGGGTTTTGGGTTGTCTGTGCCGGCCTCTTCGCGGGTGAACCCGCTCCTACATTGCCCTCTGCCCCCAGAAAATGAGGGGGGCAGCGCCCTTTCACCGGTCTTTGTACCGGCCTTTGTAGGAGCGGCTTTAGCCGCGAAGAGACCTGCACAGGCAACACAAGGCCATCGCCTTGAACAAAGTTGGCAAGCGCATTGCATTCCTGTGAGGAAAGTAAGTTTCTCGTGCGGAATCATTGCCCCTTACCCAGGAGTGTTCAACCCATGTTGCCAGCAGAAACCCAGCGCACCCTCGACCAGCACGGTATCAAGTACGTACTGGCACAGTTCGTCGATATCCATGGCGCGGCGAAAACCAAATCGGTGCCGGTCTCGGGCCTGAAGATGGTGGCCGAGGAGGGCGCCGGTTTTGCCGGGTTCGCCATCTGCGGCATGGGCATGGAACCGCACGGCCCCGACTTCATGGCCCGTGGCGACCTGTCCACCTTGCTTCCGGTGCCCTGGCAGCCAGGTTACGGCCGGGTGGTATGCGTGGGCCATGTCAACGGCCAGCCCTGGCCCTACGACAGCCGCTACGTGTTGCAGCAGCAGGTGCAACGCCTGGCCGATAAAGGCTGGACCCTGAACACCGGCCTGGAGCCGGAATTCAGCCTGTTTCGCCGTGACGAAGGCGGCAAGCTGCAACTGGTGGACGCCTCCGACAACCTCGACAAGCCGTGCTACGACTACAAAGGCCTGTCGCGCTCGCGGCTGTTCCTTGAACGCTTGACCGAGGCGCTGCAACCGGTTGGTTTCGACATCTACCAGATCGACCATGAAGACGCCAACGGTCAGTTCGAGATCAATTACACCTACAGCGACGCCATGGAGTCGGCCGACCGCTTCACCTTCTTCCGCATGGCCGCCGGTGAGATCGCCAATGACCTGGGCATGATCTGCTCGTTCATGCCCAAACCCGACCCCAAGCGTGCGGGCAATGGCATGCACTTCCACCTGTCGCTGGCCAGCAGCACCAACAAGAACCTGTTCCACGACCCGTCCGACAGCAGCGGCATGGGCCTGTCGAAACTGGCCTACCACTTTGCCGCCGGCCTGCTGGCCCATGGCCCGGCGCTGTGCGCCTTCGCCGCGCCTACGGTCAACTCGTACAAGCGCCTGGTGGTCGGGCGCTCGCTGTCTGGCGCCACCTGGGCCCCGGCCTTTGTCGCCTACGGCGCCAACAACCGCTCGGCGATGGTGCGCATTCCCTATGGCCGCCTGGAGTTCCGCCTGCCGGACGCCGGCTGCAACCCATACCTGGTCACCGCCGCGATCATCGCCGCCGGCCTCGATGGCATCGACCGCCAGCTGGAGCCGGGCGAGATGTGCAACGAGAACCTCTACAACCTGAGCCTGGAAGAGATCGCCGCACGCGGCATCAAGACCCTGCCGCAGTCGCTGAAGGAAGCCGCCGACGCGCTGGAGGCCGACCCGCTGTTCCGCGAGGTGCTGGGCGCCGAGATCGTCGACGAGTTCATCAAGCTCAAGCGCATGGAGTGGGTGGAGTACTGCCGCCACGTCTCGGACTGGGAAATCCAGCGTTATACCGAATTCTTCTGACCGCCAACCCTATCCCTGGGTAGCGGCAACAGCAGCGGCTACCCACTGCCTAGAAGGAGCATCACCATGTGTGGAATCGTAGGTCTGTACCTGAAAAAGCCCGAGCTGGAAGCCCAGCTCGGCAAGCTCTTCGAACCCATGCTCGAAGCCATGACCGATCGTGGCCCGGACAGCGCCGGTTTTGCCATCTACGGCGATGAGGTGGCCGATGGCTGGGTCAAGCTGACCCTGCAGGCCACTGACATCAACTACCCCTGGGCCACCCTGATGGGCCAGCTGGAAGGGCGCCTGGGCTGCTCGCTGGACTGGTTCCAGAATGCCAGCGCCGCCGTGCTCAAGGTGCATACCGAAGAAACCGCCGCCCGCGCTGCGCTGGCCGAGTTGGCCCCCGATGTACGCATCATGAGTGCCGGGCAGAGCATCGAAATTCTCAAGGGCATGGGCCTGCCGGCGGAAATTTCCAGCCGCTTCGGCCTGGCCGGCATGAAGGGCAGCCACATCATCGGCCATACCCGCATGGCCACCGAAAGCGCCGTGACCATGGAAGGCAGCCACCCGTTCTCTACCGGTGCCGACCTGTGCCTGGTGCACAACGGCTCGCTGTCCAACCACTTCCGCCTGCGCCAGGAGCTCAAGCGCGAAGGCATCAGCTTTGAAACCGACAACGACACCGAGGTGGCTGCCGGCTACCTGACCTGGCGCCTGCAGCAAGGTGACAGCCTGGCCCAGGCGCTGGATGGCGCGCTGGAAGACCTGGACGGCTTTTTCACCTTTGCCATCGGCACCCGCAACGGCTTTGCCGTGATCCGCGACCCGATCGCCTGCAAGCCGGCGGTGCTGGCCGAGACCGACGACTACGTGGCCATGGCCTCGGAGTACCAGGCGCTGGCCAGCCTGCCGGGCATCGAGAACGCCAAGGTCTGGGAGCCGGCCCCCGCCACCCTGTACGTCTGGGAGCGCGAAAGCGCCTGACCTGCCACCGAACCACTGGAGAACCTTATGAAGACGATCGACCTTTCCAGCACTTCGGTGCGTGTGCTCAACCAGTCCTTGCACGGTGAGGTGCAGGACCACGAATGGCGGGTGACCCGCCCCGACGGCAAGCACAACCTGGCCGTGGGCATCAACGCCGCCGTGGCAGTGGATATCGAAGGTCATGCCGGCTACTACTGCGCCGGCATGAACCAGCAGGCCAGCGTCACCGTGCACGGCAACGTCGGTGTGGGCGTGGCCGAGAACATGATGTCCGGCTCGGTACGGGTCAAGGGCAGCGCCTCGCAGGCCGCCGGCGCCACCGCCCATGGCGGGCTGCTGGTGATCGAGGGTGACGCCGGTGCGCGTTGCGGCATTTCCATGAAGGGTGTGGACATCGTGGTCGGCGGCAGCATCGGCCACATGAGCTGCTTCATGGGCCAGGCCGGGCGCCTGGTGGTGTGCGGCGACGCCGGCGATGCGCTGGGCGACTCGCTGTATGAGGTGCGCATCTACGTCAAAGGCTCGGTGCAGTCGCTGGGCTCGGACTGCATCGAGAAGGAGATGCGCGCCGAGCACCTGCAAGAGCTGCAGGAACTGTTGAGCCAGGCCGGCCTCGATCATAAGGCCGCCGATTTCAAACGCTACGGCTCGGCCCGCCAGCTGTACAACTTCAAAGTCGACAACGCCAGCGCGTACTGATCCAGGAGCACTCCCATGAGCGAACAATTCCCCCCGGTACTGCGTGAGTCGGCCACTTTCGATCGTCTGACTATCCAGGAAATCCAGCGTGCTGCCGAAACCGGCATCTACGACATACGTGGCGGCGGCACCAAGCGCCGCGTGCCGCACTTCGATGACTTGCTTCTGCTCGGCGCCAGCGTGTCGCGCTACCCGCTGGAAGGCTACCGCGAAAAATGCGGTACCGACGTGGTGCTGGGCACCCGCTTCGCCAAGAAGCCGATCCACCTGAAGATCCCGGTGACCATCGCCGGCATGAGCTTCGGCGCGTTGTCGGCCAACGCCAAGGAAGCGCTGGGCCGTGGTGCGACCATCGCCGGCACCAGCACCACCACCGGTGACGGTGGCATGACCCCGGAAGAACGTGGCCAGTCGCAGCACCTGGTGTACCAGTACCTGCCATCGCGCTACGGCATGAACCCCGACGACCTGCGCAAGGCCGATGCCATCGAGATCGTCCTCGGCCAGGGCGCCAAGCCGGGCGGTGGCGGCATGCTGCTGGGCATGAAGGTGACCGAGCGCGTGGCTGGCATGCGCACTTTGCCGATCGGCGTCGACCAGCGCAGCGCCTGCCGCCACCCGGACTGGACTGGCCCGGACGACCTGGCAATCAAGATCGCCGAGATCCGTGAAATCACCGACTGGGAAAAACCGATCTACGTGAAGATCGGCGCCAGCCGCCCGTACTACGACGTCAAGCTGGCAGTGAAGGCCGGTGCCGATGTGATCGTGCTCGACGGCATGCAGGGCGGTACTGCGGCTACCCAGGAAGTGTTCATCGAGCATGTTGGCATCCCGATTTTGCCAGCCATCCCGCAGGCGGTGCAGGCGCTGCAGGAAATGGGCATGCACCGCAAGGTGCAGCTGATTGTTTCGGGGGGTATCCGCAATGGTGCCGACGTGGCAAAGGCCATGGCCCTGGGTGCCGATGCGGTGGCCATTGGTACGGCGGCGCTGATTGCCCTGGGCGACAACCACCCGCGGCTGGACAGCGAGTTGAAGAAGATCGGTTCGGCGGCGGGTTTCTATGACGACTGGCAGAACGGCCGCGACCCGGCCGGGATTACCACCCAGGATCCGGAACTGGCCAAGCGGCTGAACCCGGAAGAAGCCGGCCGGCGCCTGGCCAACTACCTGCGGGTGTTGGTGCTGGAGGCGCAGACCATGGCGCGGGCGTGTGGCAAGTCGCACCTGCATAACCTGGATCCGGAGGATTTGGTGGCGTTGACCGTGGAGGCCGCGGCGATGGCGCGGGTGCCGTTGGCGGGGACCGCGTGGGTGCCGGGGCAGGCGCAGTACTGAGTTTTTGGTAATTGGGGCCGTGTTGCGGCCCTTCGCGGGCACGCCCGCTCCCACAGGTAAAGCACAGGGCTTGAGAGCTGTGCAACCCCTGTGGGAGCGGGCGTGCCCGCGAAGGGCAGCAAAGCAGCCCCAAGGGCCACCCATCATTCACACAGGAGTGACTCCATGAAGCACCTCACCCTCGCTGTAATGTTGTTAGCCCTGACTTCCCAGGCCCACGCCGCCGAAGCCACCCTGGACACCGGCAACACCGCCTGGATGATCGTGCTGGTGTATGCGCCGATCGCGAACATGGTTTGGGGCGGGCCAGGGGCATTGACGGTCAACTGGGGTGTGCTGGACTTTGCTGGCGGCACTGCGGTGCATATCAACTCTGGCGTGGCTGCTCTGGCTGCGGCTTTGATGCTGGGCAAGCGCAAGGGTTATCCGCAGGTGGCCATGCCGCCGCACAACCTCGGCTTTACCTTGGTGGGCGCGGGGTTGTTGTGGGTGGGCTGGTTCGGCTTCAACGTCGGCTCCGGGCTGGCAGCCAACCAGGGGGCTGGGGTGGTGATGCTGGCGACCATGGTGGCGGCCTGTGCGGGGATTGTGGGATGGTTGCTGACCGAGAAGGTGATGCATGGCCGGCCGACGGCGCTGGGGGCGGCTTCTGGCGCGCTGGCCGGGTTGGTCGGGGCGATTCTTGGGGCCATCAAGCTGACCATCGGGCTGCGGGCCAGCCGGGAAGAGGAAGAGCAGGGGCTGGACCTGGCGGAGCACAATGAGCGGGCTTACAACCTCTGATTGATGTAGTGCCTGTACTGGCCTATTCGCGGGTGAACCCGCTCCTACAGGGATACGCAAATCCTCGTAGGAGCGGGTTCACCCGCGAATAGGCCAGTACAGGTTGTATCAGTGCCCCATGGCCAACTTGGCACTCATTTGCCGGCGACGGTAAGCGCTGTCACGGCTGGCCAGCCACCAGTACAGCGGCGAAGTCACCGCCAACCCCACCAGCCACGACAGGTCAGCGCCATTGATGTACTCGGAAATCGGCCCGACATACAGCGGGGTGTTCATGAACGGGATTTGCACCACGATACCCACGGCGTAGGCAATCAGCGCCTGTGGGTTGTAACGCCCGTAGATACCGCCATCGACCTGGAAGATCGACTGGATGTCGTAGTCACCCTTGTGAATGGCATAGAAGTCGATCAGGTTGATTGCCGTCCACGGCACCAGCACCACCAGCAGCACCAGCACCATATCGACGAAGTGGCCGATGAAGTCTGCCGAGGCGAACACCGCCACCACGCAGCAGGCCGACAGCACGACCAGCGACAGCACTGCACGGCTCTTGGCAGTAGGGATCCAGCGGTAGGCGAAGGTTTGCACCAGGGTGATGATCGACAGCACTGCACCATACAGGTTGAGGGCGTTGTGACTGATCACGCTGAGCAGGAACAGCACCAGCATGATCGGGCCCAGGGTGCCGGTGGCCAGCTTGACCGCGTCCATGGTGTCCATGCCGGCAGGGATTGCCAGTACCGCCACGGCGCCGAAGATGAACGACAGGCTCGAACCCAGGGCCGAGCCGAGGTAGGTGGTCCAGAAGGTCGAGCTGACTTTTACATCCGCCGGCAGGTAGCGCGAGTAGTCCGACACATAGGGCGCAAAGGCGATCTGCCACAGCGCCGCCAGCGACACGGTGGCCAGCCAGCCGGCCAGGTTGAAGCCGCCGCGGGTGAGGAAGTCGTCACTCTGTACATGGGTAAAGATGTAGCCGAAACCGACCACGATACCGATACCCAGCACCCAGGTGCCGATGCGGTTGAGTACGTGGATGAAGCGGTAGCCGATGATGCCGATGATGCCCGAGCCCAACGCGCCAATGACGATGCCCACCGGTACCGGCACGGTGTCGACCACGCCATGCAGTGACTTGCCGGCGAGGACGATGTTGGAGGCAAAGAAGCCGATGTACATGACGCCGGCAATCACCACCACCAGCAGCGCGCCGAGGGTGCCGAACTGGGCGCGGCTCTGGATCATCTGCGGGATGCCCATTTGCGGGCCCTGGGCCGAGTGCAGCGCCATCAGTACGCCGCCGACCAGGTGGCCGACCAGGATGGCGACGATGCCCCACACCAGATTCAGGTGGAACAGCTGCACGCCCAGCGCGCCAGTGACGATGGGCAGCGGCGCGATATTGCCGCCGAACCACAGTGTGAACAGATCCCTTACCTTTCCATGGCGGTCTTGCGGGGGCACATAGCCGATCGTGTGTTTTTCTATCAGGGGTGCCGAATTGGCTGCACTGGTCATGACTGACTCCAAGGCAAGGTAGGGCATCGGGAGCTGCCCGGGGGCGTGCCGGCGAAGGGCGACGCGTTCTTGTTGGAGTGATGATGCGGGGCGCGGGGATAACGAGAAATTAGTAAATATGTACCCATAGGCCTTAAAAAACCTAAGGCTGACAAAAGCTTAAGCGGGTGATGGGAGCAAGGAGGGTGCCAGTTGGCTGGAGGGCTTGGGGTAGAGGGGTTGGGCCTTGTGTGGGCGGGAAACGGTGTACTTTGGTGGTGCGTCGTGCGCATTTTCAGGGCAGCTGAATGGTTGCCTGTGCCGGCGTCTTCGCGGGTAAACCCGCTCCCACAGGTATGGCACATGCCTTGAGGTATGTGGGGGCCCTGTGGGAGCGGGTTTACCCGCGAATAGGCCGGCACAGGAGAAAACAGCTACATCGGCAACAACCGATCCTGAATCACCTCTTTCATCACCAAAGTCGAGCTCAGGCGCTTCACATTGGGAATGCTGGTCAGTTGCTCGTCATACAGCTTCTGGAACGCCGGCAGGTCCTTGGCCACCACGTGCAGCAGGTAGTCAGGGTCACCGAACAGCCGCTGTGCCTCGACTATCTGCGGTATCTCGGCCAAGGCCGCTTCAAAGTCTGCCACCGGCTGACGGGTGACCTCGCGCAGGGTCACGAACACCAGCGCAGCAAAATTCAGCCCCAGCGCGCTCGGCGCCAGACGGGCGTGATAGCCCAGAATCGCCCCGGATTCTTCCAGTGCCTTGAGACGCCGATGGCAGGGCGACAGGCTGAGCCCTACGCGGTCGGCCAGCTCGGTTACCGACAGCCGACCGTCTTTTTGCAGCTCGGCAAGGATTTTTCGATCAGTTCTGTCCATGGGGAAGAATCTTCCAGTAAATAAATGCTGAGGGGGAATATACGAAAGAAAATCCCCGGGCGGAATCCGTAATCTTTCCTCATCCCAAGGCAGTAGATAAGGAAGATTCAAATGGCTATCAGTGTGCTGACGGCGTTCTGGGCCGTGTCGATGCTGTTCGTGATTACCCCGGGCGCAGACTGGGCCTACGCCATCTCGGCGGGCATGCGCGGGCGTTGGGTAATGCCCGCAGTGGCGGGGATGTTGTCGGGGCATTTCCTCGCCACCCTGGTGGTGGCGGCCGGGGTCGGCAGCCTGCTGGCGGGCCACCCGTTGGCGTTGACCTTGCTGACCTTGGCAGGGTGCAGCTACCTGCTGTGGCTGGGCGGTAACCTGTTGCTGAGCCCGGCATTGCCTTCGGCTGGGCAGGGCGGGGCCGGGGAGTCGGGCTCGCGCTGGGCATTGAAAGGTTTTTGCGTGAGTGGGCTGAACCCCAAGGTATTCCTGCTGTTCCTGGCCCTGCTGCCGCAATTCACTGACCCACAGTCGAGCTGGCCGGTGCCGTTGCAGATTTTGCTGCTGGGGCTGGTGCACCTGTGCAGCTCGCTGGTGATCTACTCACTGGTCGGCTTTGGCGCCAAGGCTGTGCTGAGCACCCGGCCAGGGGCGGCAAAGCTGGTCGGGCGGGTGTCGGGGGTGGCGATGATTACTGTGGCCCTGGGTTTGATAGCCGGACAGATCAACTGACTTCAGCGGTTACCAACAGCTTCGGATACACTCGCCGCATTCCAGCGCACAACCAGGATGTGCCCCATGCCCGATACAACCCAACTGCTTACCTTTGCCCTGATCTGCCTGGGCATGGTCCTGACCCCAGGGCCGAACATGATCTACCTCATCTCCCGCTCGATCTGCCAGGGCCGCAAGGCCGGGTTGATTTCCCTTGGCGGTGTGGCCCTGGGCTTTGTCATCTATATGCTCTGCGCTGCATTGGGCATCACCGCGCTGGTAATGGCTGTGCCCTTTGCCTATGACGCGTTGCGCATCGGTGGCGCGCTGTACCTGTTGTACCTGGCCTGGCAGGCGCTGCGCCCCGGTGGCCGCTCGCCCTTCCAGGTGCGAGACCTGCCTGCCGACAGCCCGCGGCGGCTGTTCACCATGGGCTTTGCCACCAGCCTGCTCAACCCCAAGATTGCCGTCATGTACCTGTCGCTGATGCCGCAGTTCATCGAGCCGGGGCATGGCAGCGTGCTGTTGCAGTCGCTGGTACTGGGCTCGACGCAGATCGCCATCAGCGTTTCGGTCAATGCGCTGATCGCGGTCATGGCGGGCTCCATTGCCGTGTTCCTCGCTCGTCGGCCGCTGTGGCAGCAGGTTCAGCGCTGGCTGATGGGCACGGTGCTGGCGGGGTTGGCCGTGCGCATGCTGGCTGAAGGGCGCCGTTGAGCGGCTTTACGCGCCTAGCACTTTGCCGAGCAGCTGGCACACCTGTTCTGCCGAGTAAGGTTTGGCCAGGAAGGCAAACCCTTGGTGCCCGTCGTCGGCAATCGCTTCGCTGTAGCCGGAGGTGAGGATAACCGGCAATTGCGGCCGCTGGCGGCGCAACTGCCTGGCCAGTGCCAAGCCGCCCATGCCTGGCATGACCACATCGGAAAACACGGCATCAAAGTTTTCGGGCGCGTTGTTGAACTGCACCAGGGCATCTTCGGCCGAGCTGGCCCAGCTGATCTGGTAGCCGTGATCTTCAAGGATCTGCGCGGTAAAGCTGCCCACATCGTGGTTGTCCTCGACCACCAGGATGCGCCGCCGCTCGCCACTGGGTTGAGGCCCGTTGTGCTGGCCGCTGGCAGGTGCGTCGCTGGCCGTTGCCGGCTCTTGTGGCAGGTACAAGGTGAAACGGGTGCCCTGGCCCTGGACGCTATCGACCTTGACGTCGCCATCGGACTGCTTGGCAAAGCCAAATACCTGGGACAAGCCCAGCCCGGTGCCTTCACCCGGCGCCTTGGTGGTGAAGAACGGATCGAAGATGCGCTCCAGCAACTCGGGGGCGATGCCGACCCCGCTGTCACTCACCGAAATGGCGGCGAATAGCCCGTCGTGGCCGGGCATGTGCTGATCGGCCTGCAGGCGCAGGCGCAGGGTGCCTTCACCGGCCATGGCGTCGCGGCCATTGAGCATCAGGTTGATCACCGCGGTTTCCAGCTGGCTGAGGTCGGCGCGGATATGGCAGGGCGATGCCGGCAGCTGCAGCTCGACGAGGATGCGTGCGCCGGTGGCCGTGTCGAGCATGTCGGCCATCGCCTCCAGCCGTGGCCCGGCTTCGAACACTTGCGGGCTGAGTGCCTGGCGGCGGGCGAAGGCGAGCAGCTGGCCGGTCAGCTTGGCGCCCCGGTCGACGGTGTCGGACATGGTCTTGAGGTAGCGCTCACGGCGCTTTTCGTCGAGGTTGGGGCGCTGCAGGAAGTGCAGCGACGAGCGGATGATGGTCAGCAGATTGTTGAAGTCGTGGGCCACGCCGCCGGTCAGCTGGCCGATGGCTTCGAGCTTTTGCGTCTGGCGCAGCACGGCCTCGGTGTGCAGCAGCTGTGCGGTACGCTCTTCGACCCGGTGTTCCAGGGTGGCGTTGAGCGCTTCCAAAGCGGCCATCGCCTCGCGCACTTCGGCGTGGGCCTGGATGCGCTGGATGTGCGCCCAGGAGCGTTCGGTGACTTCGCTGATCAGTGCTTGCTCGTAGAGCGTCCAGGTACGAGGCTCGCGGTCGTGAGTGGCCATCAGTGCCGTCAGCCGTCCGTTCTTGATCAGCGGCATGCAGACGGTGGCGGTGATGCCGATGGCCTGGAAGGTGGCCGCCTCATCGGCGGCCAGTTCCCGCAGGTTGTCATTGATCACCAAGGGCAGGCCGGCGCGCAGGCGGCTGACAGCCAGGCGGCCGAAATCGGCCAGGCGGTACTGCCCCACCAGGCGCGGAGAGCCCGGTGCTACCCAATCGCCGCAGATGGTGAAGCCGTCTTCGTCCGCTTCCATAACGGCATAGGCGCAACTCGAAAGCCCCAGGTGCTCCACCAGCATGCGCGTGGTGATTGCCATGATGTGGTCCGGGTCGGTGGCATTGGCCACGGCGCGTCCCAGGTTGTCGAGAAATTTCAGGCGCTGGTTGGTGACCACGCTGGCGGTGGTTTCGGTGACCGTATCGAGCATCCCCAGCACACTGCCATCCTTATCGCGGATGGGGCTGTAGCAGAACGTGAAGTAGGCCTTTTCCGGGCTGCCGCAGCGGTCGATCAGCAGGGGGAAGTCCTCGATGAACACCGCCTCGCCAGCGAGTGCCCGCTCGGCCATTCCCCCAATCTCGTGCCAGGCTTCTTGCCATACCACACTGAAGGGGCTGCCCAAGGCCAGCGGTTTGTCACCGAGGATCTGGGCGAAGGCGTCGTTGTGCAGGGTGATCAGCTGCGGCCCCCAGAGCACGGCCTGGGGAAAACGCGAGTCCAGGCACAGGGCGACGCTGGTCCTGAGTGTTTCAGGCCATTGGCCAAGCGGCCCCAGGGGTGTGGCAGCCCAGTCGTGGTTGCGAATGCGCTCGGCCATCAGCCCGCCGCCATCTAGCCATTTAGACATGTGCTCTGCCGGTCCTTTTGCTCAAGGCCTTTAGGGTGCACCGAGAATAGCCGCTTGGCGAGGGGTTTGTAGTGGCTGTACCTGCCTCATCGCCGGCAAGCCGCCACAGGTACTCCACAGCAGCTGAGGCCTGTATTGATCCTGTGGGAGCTGGCTTGCCGGCGATAGGCCCCACACGCTAACGCATGAAATGCACCTTGCCGGTGTCGTCATTGCCCATGTAGATGCCATAAACCCCGGCCTGGCGCTCGAGGATGTAGCGCTCGAGAATCTGCCGGATCGCCGGGTAGTAGATTTCATCCCAGGGGATCTCATCCGGTTCGAAGAACTTGTACGCCAGGGTCTCCGCGCCGTACTGCCCGGTTTCTTCGGTGGCGATGGCGCGGAAGATGATGTACACCTCGCTGATTTTCGGCACGCTGAAGATCGAGTAGGGCGAGACGATGTCGGCGCGCACGCCGCTTTCTTCCCAGACCTCGCGCAAGGCTGCCTGCTCGGTGGTCTCGCCGGCTTCCATGAAACCAGCCGGCAGGGTCCAGGTGCCGGGGCGTGGCGGGATGGCACGCTGGCACAATAAATACTTGCCATCGCGCTCGATGATGCAGCCGGCGATGATCTTCGGGTTGATGTAGTGGATATAGCCGCAGCCGGTGCAGTGCAGGCGTTCGTGGGTGTCGCCTGTGGGAACGCCCCGGGCCAGTTCCGTGGTGCAGTGCGGGCAGTAGCGCGGGGCGTTGGGCATGATCAGCGGCCTATACGGGGTTCCTTCAGGGCCAGGGGCTCGACAATGTCGCGCACCTTGGCGTTGTCGTCCTGCTTCTGGCGCAGGTAGTCCAGGGCCACCTTGGCGGCGGCGCGGACGTGGTCGACCGAGGCCTGGTGGGCCACCAGCGGGTCGCCACCTTTGATAGCCTCGACGATCTTTTCCATTTCGCGGTTGCTGGCGCCGCGGCGGTTCTCTTGCGACACCGAAGTGGCACGCAGGTAGCTGATGCGCGCCTGCAACTGGCGCAGCTGCTGGGCCGCCACCTGGTTGCCGGAGCCTTCCAGCAGCACATCGTAGAAACCTTGTACCGAATCCAGCACCTGTTGCAACTCGCCCTCTTCAAGGGCTTCGCGGTTGACCTCCAGCGCGCGCTCCAGGGCACGGATGTCCTTGGCCTTGGCGTTGAGGGTGAACAACTGCACGATCAGGCCTTCGAGCACGCAGCGCAGCTCGTAGATGTCGCGGGCGTCTTCCAGGGTGATGATGGCCACGCGCGGGCCTTTGGCGTCGGCGAATTCCACCAGGCCTTCGGACTCCAGGTGGCGCAGGGCTTCACGCACCGAAGTGCGGCTGACGCCGAGGCGGTCGCAGAGGTCGCGCTCGACCAGGCGGTCGCCTGGCAGCAGGTGGAAGTTCATGATCGCGGTGCGCAGCTTGTCGAGCACGATTTCGCGCAGGGTAACGGGGTTGCGGTTGACCTTGAAGCTGTCGTCGAGTGGCTGGCGTTTCATCAAGTGCGCTCTAAAAGAGGCTGCCCGGCCGCAACCGCAACAGCACCACGAACCTGGGTGCTCCTTGCGTGGGTTCGAACAGCCCGGTGTTAACGGGTTGACTCCGCATCGGCTTCAGCGAACGCTTCGCGGGCCAGGCGGAAGCTGTCCACCGCCGCTGGCACGCCGCAATAAATGCCGACCTGGAGCAGGATCTCGCGAATCTGCTCACGGCTCAGGCCATTACGCAATGCGCCGCGTATGTGCAGCTTGAGCTCGTGGGGCCGGTTGAGCGCGGAAATCATTGCCAAGTTTATCATGCTGCGCTCTTTGAGCGAGAGGCCTTCGCGGCCCCAGACGTGGCCCCAGCAGTATTCGGTGACCAGTTCCTGCAACGGCTTGGTGAACTCGTCGGCGTTCTGGATCGAGCGGTTGACGTAGTCCTCGCCCAGCACCTGGGTGCGGATCTGCAGGCCTTTCTCGTACTTTTCATTGCTCATGCGCAGTACTCCGGAATAAAACAGGGGCCGCAACCGAGGGTGAGACGATAGCGCGGCCCCCAAAAATGGGGTGTTGCTGAGATTTTTGGGGCCGCTGTGCGGCCCGATCGCGACACAAGGCCGCTCCTACAGGACGGCGTCGCTCTGTGTAGGAGCGGCCTTGTGTCGCGATGGGCTGCAAAGCAGCCCCGGCGGTCTCAAGGTCAGCCCAGAGGCGGCAGGGCGCCCAGCTTGCCTTTGTGATACACCATCGGTGTCACCGGCTCGGCCGGCAGCACCAGGTTCTGCACTGCGCCGACGATGATCGCGTGGTCACCGCCGTCGTATTCGCGCCACAGTTCACACTCGATGATCGCCGTGGCCTTGGCCAGCAGCGGGTTGCCCAGCTCGCTCAGGTGCCACTCGACGCCTTTGGCCTTGTCCTTGCCCTTGCCGGCGAAGGCATAGGCCTCGGCGGTCTGGTCGGCGGACAGCAGGTGAATCGCGAAGCGCTTGCTGTCACGCAGGATCGGGTAGGTGTCGGAAGCGTAGTTGGGGCAGAACAGCACCAGCGCCGGCTCGATCGACAGCGCGCTGAACGCGCTGGCGGTGATGCCGACGATGCCGCCGTCGGCGTCCAGGGTGGTGACTACCGTGACGCCGGACGGGAAGGAGCCCATCACGTCTTTGTAGATGCCGGGTTCGATCATCTCGTGCTACCTCTTAGCGCATCACAAACGGGTCGGGCATCGGCGCGGTGGACAGGTTGATCCACACGGTCTTCAGCTCGGTATAGGCCAGCACCGAATCGATGCCGCTCTCACGGCCGTAGCCGCTGTTCTTGAAACCGCCGATCGGCGCCATGGCCGACACCGCTCGGTAAGTGTTGACCCAGATGATCCCGGAGCGCACGTCGCGGGCCAGGCGGTGGGCACGGCCCAGGTCGCGGGTCCAGATGCCGGCGGCCAGGCCGAACTGCGAGTCGTTGGCCATTTCCAGGGCTTCTTCCTCGGTCTTGAAGCGGATCACCGCGGCGACCGGGCCGAACACTTCTTCCTGCATGATGGTCATCGAGTTGCTGTCGCACTCGAACAGGGTCGGCTCGTAGAACCAGCCGTCACCGTCCACCTCGGCACGCTTGCCGCCCATGTGCAGCTTGGCGCCTTCGGCCTTGGCCGCGGCCACCAGGCCTTCGACCACGGCCAGTTGTTGTGCGGTGGCCATCGGGCCCATTTCGCTGGCGTCGTCCTGCGGGTTACCGATGCGGATGCGCTTGGCACGGGCGATCAGGCGTTCGACGAACTCGTCGAAAATCTCGTCCTGCACCAGCAGGCGCGAGCCGGCCACGCAGCTTTGCCCGGAGGCGGCATAGATGCCGGCCACGGCGCCGTTGATGGCGCTGTCCAGGTCGGCATCGGCGAAGATGATGTTCGGCGACTTGCCGCCCAGCTCCAGCGACAGCTTGGCGAAGTTCTCGGCACTGCTGCGCACCACGTGGCGGGCGGTGGCGGCGCCGCCGGTGAAGGCGATCTTGCGCACCAGCGGGTGGCGGGTCAGCGCCGCGCCGGTGCTTGGGCCGTAACCGGTGACCACGTTGACCACGCCAGCCGGGAAGCCGGCTTCAAGGGCCAGGCGCGCCAGCTCGAGGATGGTCGCCGAAGCGTGCTCGGAAGGCTTGAGCACGATGGTGTTGCCGGCGGCCAGGGCTGGGGCCAACTTGATCGCGGTGAGGTACAGCGGGCTGTTCCACGGGATGATCCCGGCGACCACGCCGATCGGCTCGTGCACGGTGTAGGCGAACAGGTCGGGCTTGTCCAGCGGCAGGGTGCCACCTTCGATTTTGTCGGCCAGGCCTGCGGTGTAGTGGAAGAACTCTGGCAGGTAGCCGACCTGGCCGCGGGTTTCGCGGATCAGCTTGCCGTTGTCACGGCTTTCCAGCTGGGCCAGGTGTTCCTTGTTTTCGGCAATCAGATCGCCCAGGCGACGCAGCAGCTTGCCGCGCGCGGTGGCGGTGATGCTGCGCCATTCCTTGCTGTCGAAGGCACGCTGGGCGGCCTGCACGGCCAGCTCGACATCGGCTTCGTCGGCGTCGGGCAGTTGCGCCCAGGCTTGGGCGGTGGCCGGGTTGAGGCTGTCGAAGGTCTTGCCGCTCTGCGCATCGCGCCATTGGCCGTCGATGCACATCTGGAAACGAACGAGGGTCATGCAACAATCCCCTTGGCGGATTCGGTGAGGGTGCGGGCTTGCGTCAGGAAGTCCAGCAGCATCTTGTTGACTTCACGCGGTGCTTCTACCGGCATCATATGCCGTTGCTCGGCGAGGACCACACTGTGCGCACCAGGAATGCTGGCGGCGAGCTGGCGGGTCATGGCCGGGGTAGAGCCCGAGTCGAGTTCGCCGGTGGCGATCAGCGTGGGTACCTGGATGCTGCCCAGGTCGCCGGCGCGGTACATGTCCTGGGTGGCGAACAGCGAATAAGTGGTGTGGTAGCCCTGCGGGTCGTTGCTCGCCAGCACCTGGCGAATGGCGGCGACCTGCGCCGGGTTGGCAGCCTTGTATTCACGGCTGAACCAGCGGTCGAGGGCGGCGTCGACGTTGGCGTCGGGGCCCAGTTCCGCAGCCTGGGCGGCGCGGGCGATAACGCCGGCACTCTGCTCGGCAGTGCGGTTGAACACGCTGTTGAGCACTACCAATGCAGCCAGGCGCTGTGGGTAATTGAGGGCGAAAGCACGTGCGACCAGGCCGCCCATGGAAAAGCCGATCACGGTCGCTTGTTGAATTTGCAGGTGGTCGAGCAGTTCGGCGAGCTGGTCGGCATAGCCTTCCAGCGGCGTGTCGGCAGCAGGTACGCGGCTTTGGCCGTGGCCGAGCATGTCGTAGGCGATGACGCGGTAGTCGTTGGCCAGGCCAACGAACTGACCGCCCCACATTTCCTTGTTCAGGCCCACGCCGTGGATCAGTACCACAGGTTGGCCCTGGCCGACGGACAGGTAGCTGGTGCCGGCAGGTGTGCGTTCAGCGACAGGCTGAATCATGGAGGGCGCTCCTTGAAGGTCGGGCGCGGCGGGTAAGCACGCCACGCCCCGGCCCGTCTTGGTTGTTGTTATTGAGCGTTGGCTTTTTCGGCAGCCAGTTCTTCCAGGTCGATGTAGCGGTTGCCGATACGCGGGTGCAGGCGGCCGCCGTCGGCTGCGCCCAGGACCACGACGATTTCATCGGCACGCGGGGCGTCTTCGATCTGCATTTCCAGGGTGATGTAGTGCGAACGCAGGCCTTCGTCGTCCTTCTGCATCATCGGGATCTGGATCGAGGTGCCTGGGCCGCCGCGCTTGTTGGTGAAGCTCAGGTAGCTCTTGGCCTGTACGGCTTCGCGGTAGTGGTTGCCGAAGCGCAGGGTGTGAATTACCGCCGAGGCGTGTTCGATTTCGCCGTCGGCGCCGACCACTGCGGCTTTACCGTAGGCCTCGATCTTGTCGGCACCGCCGATGGCGGCAGTCAGGCGCTCGACCATCAGGGCACCCAGCTCCGAGCAGTTGGCGCGGATTTCCGGCTTCAGATCTTCAACGAAACCGCGACCGGCCCATGGGTTCTTGATCACGACGGCCAGGCCGACCATGGTCACCGGCTTGTCGGTGGCCTTGCCGCCTTCGATGCGGGTCTCTTCGGAGTAGGTGACGATCTTGCGGATTTCGAAACTCATGGGTGGCTCCTGGTGAGGGTTATCAGCTCTTGTTGTCTGATGGTATACCATAATATTTGTTGTGCAAGAGGTGTCGGAAAATTTCTCTTGCCAGGGGACGAAAGGTGCGTTGTACCGGGGTTTTTGTTGTTGTCTGTACCGGCCTCTTCGCGGGTAAACCCGCTCCCACAGGGCCATCACAGATTTCAAACTGTGCGCTGTACCTGTGGGAGCGGGTTTACCCGCGAAGAGGCCGTGTGACTTAAACTCAAAAAAAAGCCCGCTCACGCGGGCCACAGGGGCCCACGGGAGCGGGCTGTATCCCGCAATGATTCAGGCAATGGGAATTCAGGCGAACGCCGGCACCACTTCCTTGATGAACAGCTCGAGCGACTTCTTCTTCTCGGCATGCGGCAGGCTGTTGTCACACCAGAAGCTGAACTCGTCGACGCCCAGTTCCTGGTAGTACTTGATGCGCGCGATGATCTCTTCAGGGGTACCGATCATGGTGTTCTTGCGGATGTTCTCCAGCTGGAACGCCGGCACTTCGGCAAACTTCGACTCCGGGCTTGGCTCAAGGAAGCCGTTGACCGGCACGGTCTTGTTGCCGAACCAGGCATCGAAGGTGCGGTAGAAGCGCGAGATGGCCTGGGCGCCGACCTTCCAGCCTTCCGGCTCGGCCGGGCTGTGCACGTGGGTGTGGCGCAGCACCATCAGTTGCGGGCGCGGTACATCCGGGTTGTTGTCGAGGGCGGCCTGGAACTTGTTCTTCAGGTCCAGCACCTCTTCGTCACCCTTCATCAGCGGGGTGACCATGACGTTGCAGCCGTTGGCCACGGCGAAGTTGTGCGAGTCCGGGTCGCGGGCGGCGATCCACATTGGCGGCGTGGCGTTGAACGGCTTCGGTACGCTGGTGGAGGTAGGGAACTTGTAGACTTCGCCGTCATGGGCGTAGTCGCCTTCCCACAGCTTGCGCACCACCGGCACCATCTCGCGCAGCGCCTTGCCGCCGTCGGTGGCCGGCATGCCATTGGCCATGCGGTCGAATTCGAACTGGTAGGCGCCACGGGCCAGGCCCACTTCCATGCGGCCGTTGCTGATCACGTCGAGCAGGGCGCATTCGCCAGCCACGCGGATCGGGTTCCAGAACGGCGCGATGATGGTGCCGGCGCCCAGGCGGATCTTCTCGGTGCGCGCGGCCAGGTAGGCCAGCAACGGCATCGGGCTTGGCGAAATGGTGTATTCCATGGCGTGGTGTTCGCCAATCCACACGGTGCTGAAACCGCCGTCTTCGGCCATCAGGGTCAGTTCGGTCAGGTCTTCGAACAGCTGGCGGTGGCTGACCTGTTCATCCCAACGTTCCATGTGCACGAACAACGAAAATTTCATGGGGCTTTCCTCAACGCTTGAAAGGGGCTGGCGCCAGGCAGGGAAGGCGCCAGTAGTCTCGATTCAGAATAGGCTTCAGGCAAAGGCCGGCAGGCTGGCCATCTTGCCGCGGCAGTACACCATCGGCCGTGGCGCTTGTTCAGGGACGATCAGGTTGTGCACCTTGCCGACCATGATGGCGTGGTCGCCACCTTCATATTCACGCCACAGCTCACATTCGATAACTGCGGTGGCGCCGGCCAGGATCGGGTTGCCCAGTTCGCTCAGGGACCACTCGATACCGCTGGCCTTGTCCTTGCCCTTCTTGGCGAATGCGTAGGCTTCGGCCTGCTGCTCACCGGAGAGCAGGTGAATGGCAAAGCGCTTCTGCTTGATCAGCACAGGGTAGGAGTCGGAGGTGTAGTTGGGGCAGAACAGCACCAGCGGCGGCTCCATCGACAGGGAGGAGAAAGCGCTGGCGGTCAGGCCGACGACCGAGCCGTCGTCGTCCAGGGTGGTGATGACGGTAACGCCGGACGGGAAGGAGCCCAGGACGTTCTTGTAGACGGTTGCGTCGATCATCTGGTGTACCTCTAAAGGGCAGCGGTGGTCCGCGGTTTTTATCGTTGATGTGTCTGATGGTATACCGTAATACCTATTTTGCAAGCGGAATTTTCAAGCCCGGTTTTTCACGATGAACGGCTCAACGCCACGTAAACCGTGGCCTTGAGCGGTGAGGCGGATTGTCGCAGGGGTTTTGCGAGCGGATCAGTGGCCGGTTTTTAATGCGGATCAGTGTTGTCAAAAACTTGGAATACCATAATATGGTCCGCAGCTGAGAGGCCGCCTAGACGCGGTTTCCTTACAAAGATAAAAACGACCTTTCGAGCTGAATCCTATGTCCCAACCGTCATCGCAAAACCAGTTTGTCGAGAATCACACGGTCGATTACGTGCCATCTGCCGAGCGCCACGGGAAGGCGCGCGACCTGTTCACCCTATGGTTCAGCACCAACATTGCGCCACTGCCAATCGTTACCGGCGCCATGGTGGTCCAGGTGTTCCACTTGAACCTGTTGTGGGGGCTGATCGCCATCGTGCTGGGCCACCTTGTCGGGGGCGTGGTCATCGCCCTGGCCTCTGCGCAGGGACCGCAGCTGGGCATTCCGCAGATGGTGCAGAGCCGGGGCCAGTTCGGTCGTTACGGCGCCTTGCTGATCGTGTTCTTCACCGCGCTGATCTATGTTGGCTTCTTCATTTCCAACATCGTCCTGGCGGGCAAGACCATCCACGGCATCGCCCCGAGCGTGCCGATGCCAGGCGCGATCGTGATCGGTGCCTTGAGTGCGACAGCCATCGGCGTGATTGGCTACCGCTTCATCCATATCCTCAACCGCATCGGTACCTGGGTGATGGGTTCGGCACTGCTGACCGGCTTCATCATGATGTTCGTCCAGGACCTGCCGGCCGACTTCTTCAGCCGTGGCGCGTTCAACCTGTCGGGCTTCATCGCCACAGTGTCGCTGGGTGTGATCTGGCAGATCAGCTTCTCGCCATACACCTCCGACTACTCGCGCTACCTGCCGCGTGAAGTGGGCATTGCCAAGCCGTTCTGGGCTACCTACTTCGGCGCCACCCTGGGCACCATCCTGTGCTTCAGCTTTGGTGCGGTGGCGGTGCTGTGCGTGCCGGAAGGTACCGACGCGATGGATGCGGTCAAGCAGGCCACCGGCTGGCTGGGCCCGATCCTGATGGTGCTGTTCCTGCTCAACATCATCAGCCACAACGCCCTCAACCTGTATGGCGCGGTGCTGTCGATCGTGACTGCAATCCAGACCTTCATGGCCGAGTGGACACCCAGCATCAAGGTGCGGGTGATTTTGGCCTCGGTGATTCTGCTGGGCTGCGGGATGGTGGCGCTGAACGCCTCGGCGGACTTCATCGGCCACTTCATCGGCCTGATCCTGGCGCTGCTGCTGGTACTGGTGCCGTGGGCTTCGATCAACCTGATCGACTTCTACCTGATCAAGAAGGGTCAGTACGACATCGCTTCGATCTTCAGCGCAGACGGCGGTATCTATGGCCGCTTCAACCACCACGCGATCATTGCCTATGCCTGCGGCATCCTGGTGCAGTTGCCGTTTGCCAATACGTCGCTGTATGTGGGGCCGTACTCCAACCTTGTGGAAGGGGCCGACCTGTCGTGGCTGTTTGGTTTGCTGGTGACGGTGCCGCTGTATTACTGCCTGGCGACTCGCGGCAAGGCTGCCGAGAAGGCGGGGCGGGTTGTGAGTGTTAATGACTGATAGAGCGTCGTTGCAGTAATAGGGGCCGCTTTGCGGCCCATCGCGACACAAGGCCGCTCCTACAGGGACCACGCAGATTTCAAATGCTGCGCGGACCCTGTAGGAGCGGCCTTGTGTCGCGATGGGCTGCAAAGCAGCCCCGGCTATTTCAGATCAAACCTTGAACTGCGCCACCATGCCATTCAGGTCCACGGCAAGGCGCGAAAGATCCTGCGCCGCCGCACTGGTCTGGTTGGCCCCCGCCGATGTCTGCATCGCCAGATCACGAATATTCACCAGGTTCCGGTCCACCTCCCGCGCTACCTGTGCCTGTTCCTCCGAGGCACTGGCAATCACCAGGTTACGCTGGTTGATCGACGCAATCGCCTCGGCAATCACCTCCAACGCCTGACCGGCTCCTTGCGCAACTTCCAGCGTACCGGTAGCGCGGCCCTGGCTGCTGTGCATCGCGGTCACTGCTCGCTCGGTACCGCTCTGGATGCCTGTGATCATCTGCTCGATTTCTGCCGTCGACTGCTGGGTGCGGTGGGCGAGGGCGCGTACCTCGTCGGCCACCACGGCAAAGCCACGGCCTGCCTCGCCCGCGCGGGCGGCCTCGATGGCGGCGTTCAACGCCAGCAGGTTGGTCTGCCCGGCAATCGCGCCAATGACATCCAGCACGCGGCTGATCTCGTTGGCATTGCTGGCCAGTTGCTCGATCTCGGCCGAGGTACCGGTCACGTCAGCCACCAGGTGCTGGATGGACGCCAGTGCCTGGTTGACCCGGTCACGGCCGTCACGGGTGGTCTGGTCGGCGCCTTTCGAGGCATCGGCGGTGCTGACCGCGTTGTTTGCCACTTCCTCGACCGCCGCAGTCATCTGGTTGACGGCGGTGGCTGCCTGGTCGATTTCCGCGCTTTGCTGGTGCAGGCCGCGGCTGGTGTCTTCGGTGACGGTGTGCAACTCTTCCGAGGCCGAGGCCAGCTGGTCGGAGGAGGCGGAGATCTTGCGGATGGTGTCGCGCAGGCTGCCCTGCATGCGGCTCAGGGCACGCAGCAGCAACGCCGGTTCATCGCGGCCGAACACACGAATATCCTGGGTCAGGTCGCCGGTCGCCACGCGTTCGGCCACGGCCACGGCATCGGCCAGCGGTAGCACGATACTGCGAGTGAGCAGGGTGGCAATGGCAGCCAGGGCAAGCATGATCACCAACAAAGAGCCGATGATGACCGTGAACGCTTCGTCAGCCACATCGCTGCTGCGTTGCGAGGCCTGTTCGGCGCCTTTGCCGTTGTAGGCGATCAGCGCTGCCATGTCCCGCATCATGCTGTCGGCGCGTTGGCTAAGCGGGCCGCTGATCTGCCGCTCGGCGTTATCCATGCGGCCGGCGCCGATATCCAGCAGCACCTGGGTCTGCAGGTCGAGGTATTGCTGGTACGTGGCATTGAAGGTGTTGAACAGGGCGCGATCATCGGCGGCGATGATGGTGTCACTGTAGGCTTTCAGGCCATCCTTGAGCTGGGCCTTGATACCATCGAGCATTTGCAGGTTGCGGGTGCGCTCGACGGGGTTGTCATCCAGCGCGGCACGCAGGGTGATGGCGCGGGCACGGCCGAGGTTGCTGCTGATTTCGCTGAGGGCCACCACGGCGGGCATCCAGGTGACCCGGATCTCATCCGTGGCCTTGTCCATCTGCCGGGTTTCATAGAGTGCGAGAAAGCCCATGAACAGGACCAGGATACCCAACAGGGCGAATACGCTGGCAGCGCGAATGCCGATCTTCAAATTCCTTAACTGCATGGAATGCTCCTTGACGGTGGCGTGCAGGCCTCAGGAGCTCGGCGGAGGGCCGGGTCACCGGTAGGGCGCCAGGCTCTTGATGCGCTGCGGATTTAGTTGTTTGCCTCACCCTCTTGAATACTTTTTTGGTTTCGATGATGCCATATGGCTATCATTCTTGAACAGCTATTCAATGCACTGACTCTGATTGACAAAACCGCCAATTATTGGCGGTTTTGTCGGGTGTCTCTGGCGTCAGACAATCGCGATCATCGGGTCAGCAGCGGCCAGTGCCTGGGCGCGGTCAGCTGCTGGTGGGTAGATCCACACCGAATTGATCTGACGCTTGAGGTCTTTGCCTTCCTGGCCGTGCAGCTTCAGTTCGCGCTC
Source organism: Pseudomonas sp. NPDC089392 (assembly GCF_044749595.1). Taxonomy (NCBI): domain Bacteria; kingdom Pseudomonadati; phylum Pseudomonadota; class Gammaproteobacteria; order Pseudomonadales; family Pseudomonadaceae; genus Pseudomonas; species Pseudomonas sp. NPDC089392. Next base: position 117,321 of record NZ_JBIVIF010000012.1, on the reverse strand, counting down.
CCAACCTTCGCTGAATGCCGCGCCCCAGTCGCCCAGGTCCAGGCAGGTGACGTACTTGGGCTGGCGGTACACCACTGGCTGCAGGCCGAGCAGGTCGGCGACGGCGTTGTTGCCCGAGTGGCGGCCCATGGGGATGGCGTGCTGGCAGGTCATCAGGGCGTGGTTGCCCAAGTCGTCTACCGCAGCCCAGGCGGTATCGCCGGTGGCGTACACATGCTCCTGGCCCAGTACTTTCAGGTGGCTGTCCACTTTCAGCCGGCCGAAGTTGTCACGCTCACCGCCAACCTGCGCGGTCAGCGGGCTGGCCTTGACGCCGACAGTCCAGATTACGGTGTTGCTGGCGATGTAGTCGCCGTTGTCCAGGGTGACGCCACCGGCATCGACTGCCACTACCGAGGCCCCAGCCAGCCACTCGACCCCGGCCTGCTCACAGGCGGCGACGATCGATGGCGTGATGCCTGCGCCCAGCGCCGCACCCACGTGTGCACCGCGGTCGACCACCACCACCCGCAACGCGGTATCGGCGCCCAGGATCGCACGCAAGCGGGCCGGCATTTCAGTCGCGGTTTCGATGCCGGTGAAGCCACCGCCGCAAACCACCACGGTGTTGCGTGCAGGCGAAGCGGGCTGGGCGGCCAGGCCGACCAGGTGCTGCTCCAGGCGCATGGCCGACTCCATCTGGTCGACATCGAACGTGTGTTCGGCCAAGCCTGGCACTGCTGGGCGCGCGACCTGGCTGCCTGCGGCGAGGATCAGACGGTCGTAGCCGATTTGCTGTGGCTGGCCCTGGGCGTCTGTGTAGCTGACGCTGCGCCCTTGGGTGTCGATGCTGCTGGCGTTACCCGGGATGAAATGAATGCCTACGGCTTCGAACAGGTCGCCCAGCGGGGCCTTCATGCCGTGCACGTCGGCCTCATAGAAGCGCGGGCGGATGCGCAGCTCAGGCTGCGGCGCCAGCACGCTGATGCTGAGGTCGGCGCGCTGCGCCTGGTCGAGCAGTCGTGCAGCACTCAGGGCGCTCCAGACGCCGGCAAAGCCGGCACCGATGATCAGGATGTTCGATTTCATGAAGGTGCTCCGCAAGGTTTGAAGAGGGCTTCGAGGACCGGTTGGCTGGCCTTCGAATAACTACGACTATATAGGTCGTAGTTTATTTCGGCAAGCGTTTACCTCACTCGGCGACGAACGCAAGCGGTCGGGTTACCCGAGCGGCCATAACCGAAAATCATGTTATTTGCGCCGGAAATGTCGCTGTAACCCAGCCAGGCAAGCCCTTAGGCTTTTGTACAGAGCAGCAGAGCGCTCAATGCTTTGGCTGGACTGACCAGTCGAAAACAATAAGGAGTTACCCAATGTCTGCATTCAAGTTTTCCGGTGTGAACCTGGCCATCACCACCCCGTTCGATGCACAGGGCAAAATCGACTACGCGCGGTTTGAGAGCCTGATCGAGCGTTACATAGCTGCGGGTGTGCATGGCTTTGTGCTCAGCTCCGGAACCGGGATGCATGTGTACCTGAGCAAGGATGAGTCCAAGGAACTGGTGGCCTTTGGTGCCAAGGTCATCAACGGCCGCGCCCGTGTGATCGCCCAGACCTCCGCACTGCTGGTCGAAGAAGTGGTCGAGCGCACCCGTCACGCCAAGGATTGCGGTGCCGATGGGGTGATGGTGCTGCCGCCATTCTTCGAAGGCCCGACCGATGACCAAGGCATCATCGACTTCTATGCCAGCGTGTCTGAAGCCGGCCTGCCGATCATTGGCTACAACGTGCCCCAGGCCGTGGGCGTCGAGGTGACGCCAGCGCTGTTCAAGCAACTGAGCGAAATCCCCAACTTTGTCTCGGTCAAGGACAGCAGCGGCGACCTGGCGGCCCAGGCATCGCTGTCGCGTACCGGCCTGCCGACCATGAACGGTGCAGACCCGCTGGTGCCTTACGCGCTGCTTGCCGGTGCGGCGGGGTTGATCTGGGGCGGCGCGAACATGGCACCGAAAACCTGCGTTGCACTGGTGAATGCTGCCAGCGAAGGCAAGTGGGCTGAGGTCCAGCAGATCTGGAAAAACCTGGCCCCGGTGATGTCGCTGATCTGGCAAGGTGACTATGTGCAGTCGGTTTACGCGGGTGCGCAGATGATGGGCTTTGACGCGGGTAATCCGCGCCGCCCGTTGGCGCGTCTGGCCGAAGCAAAGCACGGCGCCCTGCGTGAAGCGCTGGCACCGCTGATTGAGCTTGAAGCTTCGGCATCCTGATCGCAGCGGAGTACTGAGCATGTACGTCGCTTCGAAATTGCCGAAAAGCAATGGCAGTTCTGGCTGGGTCGAGATGTTGCCCGCGCGGCTGGCCAAGGCTGCACTGGACAGCGCCGTCACGGCGGATGTCGCGATCATCGGCGGGGGTTTTGCCGGCTTGTCCGCAGCCCGCCAGCTGGTGCGCAGGGATCCCACCCTCAAGGTCGTGCTGCTTGAGGCGGGCATCGTTGGCGAGGGCGCCTCGGGGCGTAACTCCGGGTTCATCATCGACCTGCCACACGAGGTGTCTGCCGAAGGCTTGGGCGGGGGCTCGCTCGAGCGCGCCAAGCGTGACATCAAGATGTACCGCACAGCCATCGACATGGGGCGTGAACTGGCCGAGGCGCATGGCTGGGGCAAGGATGTGTTCGACCCGTGTGGCCGCTTCAGCGTTGCCCGGGGTACCCAGGGCGATGAGCATATCCTGTCCTACGGCAAGCAACTGGATGCGCTCGGCGAACGATACCAGCTGCTCGACACGCGACAGATCGGCGAGGTTACGGGTAGCCCCGCTTATACCTCGGGCATGTTCATGCCAGGCACGGTGATGATCCAGCCAGCGGCCTATGTGCGGTGTTTTGCCGATGCACTGGAAGACTCGGTGCGGGTGTATGAACAGACGCCGGCGCTGTCGTTCAAGCAGGTGGGGGGGGCTGGGTGATCAAGACGCCGAAGGGCGGGGTCACGGCCGGCAAGATCATTCTGGCCAACAATGGTCATGCACAGAGCTTCGGCTTCTTCAAGGGCAAGCTGCTGCACGTGTTCACCTACGCTTCGTTGAGCGAGCGTTTCGACCCGAAACGCCTGCCGGGGCAGCGTACCTGGGCAGCGACACCGGCACTGCCGATGGGCACCACGGTGCGGCGGATCAGCGATGGCGACAGTGACCGCATCCTGGTGCGCTGGCGCTACAGCTACAACCCGAGCCTGACCATTGGCGACGGCCAGGTGAACAGTGCCGGGCGTGTGCATGACGGCAAGTTCGCGACGCGCTTCCCTACTTTGAAAGGGCTGCGCATGGAGCACCGCTGGGGAGGCCCGATGGCGCTGACCTGGAACAGCGTGCCGGCGTTTGGCGAGGTGGCAAGCGGTGTGTTCTCGGCCTGTGGTTGCAACGGGCTTGGCGCGTCCAAGTCCAGTGCTGCCGGGATCGCGGCAGCCGACCAGGCAGTGGGTGTGCGCAGCGAACTGGTGGAGATCTTCACCGGCTTTGACAAGCCCAAGCAGCTGCCGCCGCAGCCGTTCCTGACCCTTGGTGCCAAGGCCAACATGAAACTCAAGGAGCTTCGGGCCGGGGATGAGTGACGCTGGCTGGCGATCAATGCATTGATGTTTGAATACCAGGGCCGCTTTGCGGCCCTTTTGCCGTATGGCATGCATATGATCTGTTAGTGCGGGCAAGCCGTGAATGTCTTGGGATTTGAGGTGATGCACAGATCGAGCGCCGCCCGCGCGGCGCTTCGCGGCACAAGGCCGCTCCCACTGTCTGTTTCGGGCCAGTCACGCTTGTGAGGTCACCGCTGTTTGCCTTGTTTGTTCCATTTGATATCGAAGGGGACACAGTTGCTATCCATCGATCTCCAGCCATGCACCAAGGCTACAACCCACCTGGCACAGGAAGAACTGGCCCGAAACAGATGTGGGAGCGGCCTTGTGCCGCGAAGCGCCGCGCGGGCGGCGCTCGATCTCAAAGGCGCTGAAAATGTTGTGGCAAGCACCTTGCAGCCGAGATGCCTTATCAGAGCGGGCAAATCCAACGGCCGCCTTGTATTGGCAGTGCCGGCCCTTTCGCGGGTAAACCCGCTCCTACAGGGGCAGTGTGAACCCTTGTAGGAGCGGGTTTACCCGCGAAGAGGCCAGCCCTGCAAACACAAGGCGGCCAGGTGCCGAACTCCGTCAGAACAGCGTTGCAGCTCAGCCCAACGATGCCGCCTCGGCAAGGCGCCGAGTCATAAGTTCGCAATACCAGTCGATAAACTGGCTCACGCCATTTTCGATGAGCGACGAATACGGCCCGGGAATGTAGGCGGGGGAGGTAACACCGATTTGCGTGCCTTCGACCAGCCGGCGGTCCTGATCGTTTGTGGCAATCCACACTTTGGTCAGCCGGTCGATGTCATAGTCGACCCCTTCCTGGGCATCCTTGGGCACCAGCCATTTGGTAGTCACCACGGTTTCGCCAGGCCCGACCGGCAATACACGGAAGCTCAAGGCGTGGTCGCCGAGAAAGTGGTTCCAGGTAGAGGGGTAGTTGAAGTACAGCAGCGCACCAATGTTTTCCACGCCACTGCGATCAAGGCGCTTGGTCACGGCTGGCTTGCCGTCCATGGTATAGCTGCTGGCCCCTGGGTTGAGCGGGATGCGGGTCATGCGGAACTGGCCGCCAGGGTCCATGACCAGGCGACTGGCCAGGCCCGCCGCCTCCAGGGTATCGCAGTATTCGGCGAATGCCGGGTCCTCTGCGCTTCCCACGCCCTGTACCGAGGCCAGCTCGGTGTAGCTGCACAGCAGTTCAGGGTGGGTACCGTCGCAGTGGTAGCATTCACGGTTGTTTTCAAATACCAGTTTCCAGTTGCCCTTTTCCACCAGATTGGATTCGAAAGCGACTTTGCAGTCCTCGAGGTAGTGGGGGCCGATAAAAGGCGAAACGGCACTGCGGAACTTTTCAAAGTCTGGCGCCACCTTGGCCACGCAGACATAGATGTAGCTATGGACCACTTCGCAGTGCACCGGCATGAGGCTATGTTTCGTCGGGTCGAAATCCGTGCCCATGTTGCCGGCATACAGCAACTTGCCGTCCAGTTCGAATGTCCATTTATGGTACGGGCACACCAGTTTGGCCACTTTGCCTTTGGCCTCGGTGCATACTTTTGAACCGCGGTGGCGACAGGCATTATGGAAGGCCCGCACCGCTCCATCTTTACCGCGTACCACCACCACCGGATACTCGCCAATCTGCAGGGTCAGGTAATCGCCCGGCTTTTCCATTTCAAAGGTATGACCGGCAAAGATCCACTCTTTGTACCAAATGTGCTCAAGGTCCTGCTGATAAAGCAGCGGGTCCATGTAGGCTGCACCAGGAAGCCCATGTTGCGGCTTACGTTGTTTGATCAGGTCTAATCCAGCGGTGTACGTTTGCATTTTTATTTTTACTCCTTAAACAACAACGCTTGGCAACAGGCAGCAGCCCTGGCGCGCACGGAAATACGCCAGCGATTGAACAACCCGAAGTTGAGGTTGAGCCGTCACTGATCGCTTTTGAGTTGGTTCTTTGCCTGAATCGAGTCTAGTGATCAGGCCGTTGCAGCGGAATCAACTTTTAGTAAGTCGCTGTGATAACCAAATCTCATGGCACCTGAAGGGCTCTGTTCACGACGTCAACGCCATGCGTCCAGGCTGTCCCCTGACCGGTCCGCGGTGTGACGGAAGAACTCCCGAAGGTGATCAATGAAGAACGAAACCTTGGCGGAGAGGTTCAAGCGTTCGAGATAGACGGCATAGATATCTGCAGGGGGTGTTTCGTAGTCCTCAAGCACTTCCTCCAGCCGGCCGGAGCGCAGGTGATCAGCGAGGTTCCATTCCGCCCGCATGAGAATGCCATGGCCATCGAGTGCCCAATTCAGGGCGACCTCACCATCATTGGTGCTCAGGCTACCGTGAACCTTGATCGACTCGGACTGCTTTCCGCGGCTCAGCCGCCAGATACCAAATGCTGCGTCATTCTGTCGTAACACGATGCAATTGTGAGCGGTCAGATCGCGCGGTGTTTCGGGCCTGCCGAAGGTGCTCAGATAACCTGGGCTTGCACAAAGCCGACGCCGGTTGGTCGCAATTTTGCGAGCGATAAGGCGGGAGTCTGGCAGTTCGCCGAAGCGAATCGCCACATCGATCGCATCATCTGGCAGGTTTATGGGGCGATCAGTCAAATGAAGCTGTACCTCAACCTCGGGGTAGCGCTTCGCAAAAGACGATACCGCAGGGCCCACATGGGTGCGGCCGAACCCGAGCGGTGCGTTCACCCGCAGCAGCCCCTTGGGCGCGGCACGGCTGCTCGACACCTGCCTCTCCATCTCATCAATTTCCCCAAGAATCCGCTTTGCATTGACCAGGTAGGTTTCACCCTCGGCGGTAAGGCTGATGCTGCGGGTGGTGCGATTGAGAAGCCGCACGCCCAGACGTTTCTCCAGTTGTGCCAGGCGCTTGGAGACTGCAGGTGGGGTCAGGTTCATTTCTCGCGCTGTTGCCGCCAGGCTTCCTGCCCTCACCAGCTGGGTGAAGAAGGTCAATTCGGATACAGGGTTCATAGGTGACTCTGAGGAAATAATGAGTTTATTTTCATTGTATTACGCGACTTCAGGAAAGGCATTATCTTGAGCTGGCGGGATTAACCACAAGAAAACCGGGCTATGTAGCTGTCACCGTCAGGCCATGTTTTGCCAGCATTGGATGATCGGCGTACAATTTACGACAAAGTTGGTCGGAGATTGATATGTCGCTTTACAGTGCGGGCGTCGAATACGGCATCCATTGCCTGCTGTTCCTGGTGGACGAGCGTGGTGAAACGCGTGATTCGAGCGTGCGCGACCTGGCGGAGTTGCAGGGCGTGCCGCAGGAATACCTGGCCAAGGTGTTCACCAAGCTGGCCCGCGCCGGGCTGGTGGCGGCCACCGAAGGCGTGCGCGGCGGCTTCCGCCTGGCGCGGCCAGCGGCTGAAATCACCGTGCTGGATATCGTCAATGCCATCGACGGGCCGAAGAAGATCTTTGACTGCCGCGAGGTGCGCGAGCGCTGCAGCCTGTTTGACGGTTCGCCGCCGGGCTGGGCGACCGAGGGCACCTGCGCGATCCATGCGGTGATGCTGGGGGCGCAGAAGCGTATGGAAGAGGCGTTGGCGCAGCAGACTGTTCTGGAACTGGCAATGCGCTTTGGGCGCAAGGCACCGGCCGAGTTCGGGCAGCAGGTCAATACCTGGATGGGCGAGCGGCGGGAAGGGAAAGGGGGCGGCGATATACCGGTCAGCCAGGTTTGAAGCGGTTGCCTGTGCCGGCCTATTCGCGGGCAAGCCCGCTCCTACAGGTACACCACAAACCTTGACGATCATGATGTCCCTGTGGGAGCGGGTTTACCCGCGAATAGGCCCCCGGATCAATGCACGGTCTTGCGCTGCCGCACACACTCCAGCGCCTGAGCAGTAAGCTCATCCAGCCGCTCGTCACGCATCTGCTCGGCTTCGATCATCGCATCCTCACCCTGCTGGTTGAGCAGGTAGGTGTGAATCTGCATCACTTCTGCCGTTTGGTAGATCGGCGCAATGTCCAGCCGCCCGATCAAGGCGCCGCTAGCCTGCCCGGTACTGCTCATCAGCACTTGCGGCCCGTTGGCGGCCACCACCTGCATCCCCATCGCCTCGAACCATGGCACCTGGTTGGCAAAGGTATTGAGCTCCACGCAGGCATGGCGTACCTGCAAGTCACCCAGCAAGGCGCGGGCGATGCCTTGGCGGCGATGGCTGGCACGTACGGCTAGGAAGGCCAGCGCACAGGCCTGTTCATCGTCATCGGCCGGCAGCGACAGGGCAAAACCCAGCAATTGGTCCGGTGCCTCGGCATCCAGCGCCAGGGTCAGCGCCACGGCCAGGCCGCGGGTGCCGTCCAGCGCTTGCAGGTACTGGTGCACCTCCATGCCGACGCCGTACTGGTACAGCGGGTACAGCGGATTGTCGGCGGTAATGGCAACACTGCTCAGTTCGCCGACATGGTGGATCACCAGCTCGCGGATCTGGTTCTGGAAAGATTCGGGCGGCACGCTGTCGAGGCGGCTCAGGATGAACATCGGGGGGTGGGCTCCGGCGAATGGGAATACAGCCCGCGCCTTGCTGGCGCGGGTTGTACAGTCTAACCGGTTTTGCCGAATCAGCCTTGGCCCAGTAATGCACCGAGCATCAGGTCGAGGTTTTGTACCGCCGCGCCCGAGGCACCTTTGCCGAGGTTGTCGAATACCGCAGTCAGCAGTACCTGGCCATGCTCGGGGTTGGCGTACAGCGCCAGGCGCAGGTCGTTGCTGTCGTTCAACGCTTCGGGGTCGAGGTTCGGTGCTGCGCCGTGCTGGTGCAGGGGCATCACCTGGACGTGACGGGCGCCCTGGTAGTGCTGTTCCAGGCAAGCCTGCAGCTGTTCGGCGCTGACCTGGTCGGGCAGCAGGCGTAATTGCAGGGGGATGCTCAGTACGATGCCTTGGCGGTAGGCGCCGTAGCCGGGCATGAACATCGGGCGTGCCGACAGCCCGGCATGCTGCTGGATTTCCGGCACGTGCTTGTGCGCCAGTTCCAGGCCATACAGCTGCAGGGCCGGGGTTTTGCCGGCACCAGGCTGTTCATGTCGCTCGACGGCGGCGCGGCCACCGCCGGAGTAGCCAGAGATGGCGTGGATGTTCAGTGGGTAGTCCGCAGGCAGCAGGCCTGCCTTGACCAGCGGGCGCAGCAAGGCGATGGCGCCGGTGGGGTAACAGCCGGGGTTACTGACACGCTTGCTCTGCGCGATGCGTTCGGCTTGCTGTTCGTCCAGCTCCGGCAGGCCATAGACCCAGCCCGGGGTGGTGCGGTGCGCGGAGCTGGCGTCAATCACCCGTACCTGCGGGTTGTGGATCGCCGCCACCGCCTCGCGGGCGGCGGCATCGGGCAGGCACAGCAGGGCGATGTCGGCGCTGTTGATCGCTTCGCGGCGGCGTTGCGGGTCTTTGCGCTCGGTTTCCGGCAGGGTCAACAGGCGCAGATCGCTGCGGCCTTGCAGGCGGGCGTGAATTTGCAGGCCGGTGGTGCCTTGGTCGCCGTCGATGAAGACAACAGGGGTGTGCATGGTCAGGGTCCGGTCGAGGAGAAGAGACCTATGCTCGCTTGTGGCTTTGGTAAAGAAAATTTGAATATGATGATCTAGCTATTCAGATTTTCTGAATGTGATCGTTAGTGCCGGCCCTTTCGCGGGTAAACCCGCTCCTACCAGGGACGGCGCCGACTTTGGCAACTGTGGTGAGCCTGTGGGAGCGGGTTCACCCGCGAATAGGCCGGCACAGACCATGCGCGAAATCAGCCTCGACCGCCTCCGCACCCTGGTGGTCATCACCGACCTGGGCTCTTTTGCCGAGGCCGCCCGCCAGCTCAACCTGGCGCCGCCCACCATTAGCCTGCACATAGCCGAACTGGAGGCACGCATCGGCGCCCCGTTGCTCACCCGCGCCCGCGGCCAGGTGCGGCCCACGGCAATCGGGGAAACGTTACTGGCTCGAGCCCGCCGCCTGCTGGCCGACGCCGACCTGGCGCTGGACGAAGTACGCCGGCAGGTCGAGGGACTTACTGGTCGGGTACGCTTGGGCGCTTCGACCGGTGCCATCGCCCACTTGTTGCCGCAGGCGCTGGAGCGTTTGCGTGTGGAGCACCCAGGGATTGACGTGCAAGTGCAGGTGCAAACGTCGCAGGCTTCGCTGGCGCGCCTGCGTGAGGGCACGCTGGATATCGGCTTGGTGGCATTGCCGCAGGTAGCCGGCAAAGGGCTGGCGGTCACCCCCTGGCGGCGCGACCCGATCCTGGCCTACGTGCCGGCCGACTGGCAGCCGCCGGCCAAGGTCACGCCGGCCTGGCTGGCGCAGCGTGCGTTGATCCTCAACGACAACAGTACCCAGCTGTCGCGGGTGACCGGGGAGTGGTTCGCGGCGGCGGGGTTGTACCCCGAGCCGCGAATCGAGTTGAACTATAACGATGCGATCAAGAGCCTGGTCGGGGCCGGGTACGGGGCCACGCTATTGCCGCAAGAGGGGGAGGCAGCCGAACTGGATCGGCGCATTGCCCGCCGACCGCTGCGGCCGGGGTTGTGGCGGCAGTTGGGCATTGCCTACCGGGAAGGGCAGGTGGAGCGGGCCACGGGGTATGTGTTGCAGGCGCTGGAGCGGTTGCGCCAGTAAGGGGGCCGCACAGCGGCCCCCGACCTCAAACCCGCTCTCGCGCCCGCACCACAGTCACCGTCTCCCCACCCACCCCCCAGTTATCGGTCGGCACCTCCTCGATCACCACAAAGGTACTGGCTGGCGGCTTGCCCAGCACCTGTTGCAGCATGCGGGTGGTCTGCTCGATCAGCTGGCGCTTGTGCTCAGCGGTTACCCCTTCATCGGTCACACGAATATGCACATAAGGCATGGCTGCTTGCTCCTCTGTTCAGTGCCAGGTGCCGGCGGTGCTACCGCCATCCACCGGCAGGATTACACCGCTGACAAAGCGTGAATCGGCCAAATACAGCACTGCGTCCACCACATCCCGGGGCGAGCCGGTGCGGCCGCTGGGTGACAGCGCGCCCAGCCCCTGCACATTGCCGCCATGCAGCGGTGTGTCGATGATGCCCGGCGCCACGGCATTCACCTGCACGCCGCTGGCCGCCAACTCGAGGGCCAGGCCTTTCACCGCCTGGTTCAGGCCGCCCTTGACCAGCACCGGTAGCAGCGCCGGCACGCGGGTATCCGGTTGCAGGGCAATTGAGGCGGTGATGGCGATGATCTGCCCGTGCCCTTGCCCAGCCATGATTCGCGCTGCTTCCTGGGCCGGGTAGAAGAAGCCCTTGAGGTTGGTGCCGACCAGTGTGTCGACATCCGTTGCGCTGTAATCGGTGAACGGCTTGGCAATGAAGATGCCCGCGTTGTTGATCAGGATATCGACGCCACCAAAGCGTTGCAGGGCTGTGGCAAACAACTGCTGTGCCGTGCTTGCCTCGGCGATGTCACCCGCCACGCCGATAAAACGCGATGGATTGCCGAGGCGGGCGGCGGCCTGCTCCAGGCGGGCCTGGCTGCGGGCATTGCCGACCACGTTGTCGCCCCGCTCGAGGAAGGCCTCGGCCAAGGCGAAGCCCAGGCCGCTGGAGGCCCCGGTGATGATGACAGTGCGTGGCTTGTTCATGTGCATGATCTCCAGTGAAGTGAGCCATCGGCTCGGTGTGGCGCTACTGTAGGTCGCCACCAGCACTTGAAAAATGAGGCGCAAGGCATTTCAATCGATACACCATGTAATCAATAGAGTTGCCATGACGCGCCATTTCGATGACCTGCAACTGGGCAGCCTTGAACTGTTCTGCCTGGCCGCCGATAGCGGCAGCTTCACCGCCGCTGCCTCTGAAGCGGGTGTCACCCCGGCGGCGGTCAGCCGCAGTGTGGCGCGCTTGGAAGAGCGTCTTGGAGTGCGCCTGTTTGTCCGTACCACCCGGCAGATGCGCCTGTCCGCAGCCGGCCAGGCCTATTACCAGCAATGCCGCCAAGCGTTGGGGCAACTGGTTGAGGCCGAACGCCAGGTGGCGGGCGGGCAGCTCGAGCCGAGCGGACGCCTGCGCATCAGTGCGCCCACGCCATATGCCCATTACCGCCTGTTGCCGCTGCTGCCGCGTTTTCGCCAGCGTTACCCGAAGGTGCAAGTGGATGTGCATGTCAGCAACCGCAACGTCGACTTTGCCGAGGAGCCGTTCGACCTGGCCATTCGTGGTCGCGAGCCGGCTGATTCACGCCTGGTGGCGCGCCGCCTGGAGGATGCCGAACTGGTGGTGGTGGCTACGCCGGGCTACCTGGCCCAAGCCGGTTCGCCGCAGGTACCACACGACGTGCTGGCGCACGAGTGCATTCAATTCGAAATGCCCAGCAGCGGCCGCCGCCCGCCGTGGAGCTTTCGCCAGGCTGGCCGCCAGATAGAGATCGAAACCCAAGGTGCGTTCACCTGCCTGGGCGACTTCCTCGCCACGGTCACGCTGGTGCGCCATGGCGGTGGGTTGATGCAGGCTTACCGGTTTACCGTGCAGGACGCCCTGGCTCGTGGCGAACTGGTGGAAGTGCTCGGCGAGTTTGGCGGGACCTCGCGGCCGTTCATGCTGATCTACCCCCAGGCCCGGCACATGCCCTTGCGAGTGCGGGTGTTCATCGACTACCTGTTCGCCGAGGCCGGCCTACCGCTGGGCTGAAGCGATGCGGGGCAAGCAGGGGGCAACTATGCTTTTCCCTGCGTCGAGTCGAATGCACCTCGACGAACCTTAGGGTTTTCCAGGAGAACGCTCCATGAAATCCACGAAATGCATACCCTTGCTGGTGATCGCCTCGGTCCTCAGTTTTGCCGCACACGCAGACCCTGCGAGCAACTGTGCGGCCAAGATCAAGGAGCTTGAGGACATCCAGAAAACCGATGGCCAGGCGCTGCACGGTGGCATGGCGCACGACTACCACGAGCTATTGAAGCAGGCCAAGGCTTCGCAGGCCTCGGGCGACATGACCCAATGCCAGGCCTCGGCTGACCGGGCCAAGACCATCTACAACAAGGCGCGCGGGAAGTAGGCGAATACCTGTAGCGGCCTCTTCGCGGGTAAACCCGCTCCCACAGGTATTGCACCGGCTTTGAACCTGCTGGGGGTCCTGTGGGAGCGGTTTTACCCGCGAAGAGGCCAGCACACGGTGGCCCAACAGTCAGAACCAGCGATCGTTCTTCTTGCGCCCCCGGGTCAGCGCCGGCAGGATCAGCCCCATCAACAAGCCCGCACCGGCAATGCTGCCGCCATACACCATGTAGCGCATCATCACCTGCTTGTTCTCGTCCCCCAGGCGTGCCTGGGTATCGCGCAGCTCCGACTGGCTCTGGTCGAGTTGCTCGTTCAACGCCTTGTTGCGCGCCTCCAGTTCGTCGATCAGCTTTTTGCGTGAATCGAGCGTTTCCTGCATGCCTTGCACGCGGCTCTTCCAGCTGTCGTCGATGGTCTTCAACTGCCCGGTCAGCTCGGCGACCTGGGCGTCGAGCTGCGGCAGGCGCTCGCTCTGGCCTGGTACTGCCTGCAAGTCGTTGCTGAGGATCCACACCAAATCACCGTTCTGACCGCGCACCTGGCTGTAGTTGCCCTGGCTGCCGATCAGGGTCAGCTTCTGCCCGGACTTGAGGGTGCCGACTATGCGGTGGCCGTCGGTCGGGCCGCTGCGCACGTAGGTACTCAGGCTGTCGCTGACCCAGCGTGCATCGCTGGCAGGCTCTTCGGCGTGCACCGGTGCGGCAAGGGCCACCAGGGCGGCGATCAGGCCACCGCGCAGGGCAGGGAGGGCGGAAGCAGTGGGGCGGGAATAGGGCATGTTGGGTCTTCGCTGAAACAGGACAAAAGTAGGCCCGGTGACTGGGCCGATGAACCGGTCGGTGAGTTGACCGTCAGCGAAAGACCGTTTTTTTGTCAGCAGGTTCACAACCTGATGTCGGAAATGTCTGCAGGATGTTGCAGAACCGGCTTCACCCAAGGCACCGTAGGCGTTGGCCTGGATGCGTTCGCCATGCTCGGTCTCAAACTCTACACCGGCGGTGGCCGCAACGGCGGGCGCAGTTCGTTCGATGTGCTGCCAGTTGATAGCGATGGCCAGGCCCGTGACGAAACACCAAGGTTGGCGGCGCGGCCAAGCTGCGCGTGTTCGATACGGTACTGAAGGTGGGCGATGTGTTCCCGGCAAACCCGGTGATGGCCGCCGGTGATTCGCGGCTGTTGCCGCAGCGATTTCAACTCGCCCAAGGAGCGCTCGTGGATATTGCGTTATGACCTGAACATGGCGGCCTACGGTATTCCCGGGCTGTCGTTCATGACGCGCTACGCCAAGGGCTCCGATGCCGACTATTCCAATGCCAACGCCTTCTAGATGCGCCGCGACGCCGAGGGCAACCCGCTTACTGACCAGAAGCGCTGGGAGCGTGACATCGAGGTCAAGTACGTGGTGCAGACCGGCGTGGCCAAGGATTTGTCCCTGCGTGTGCGCCAGGCCACCACCCGAGCCACGGCGTTCGAGTCGGACCTGGACGAAGTGCGACTGATCGTGGAGTACCTGTTGTCGATTCTGTGAGTTCACCTTGGCAGCCTTCTAGTCGCCTTCGACGCGGCCGTTGTGGGAGCGGGCGTGCCCAGGGCACGCCCGCTCCCACAAGGTCCTGAACATGCCTACAAGGTGGGGCCGGACGTGGGGATTTCTTGTTATCCTCGCCGCAACAGCAGCCGCGAGTCACCCATGCCAAGACCCCGCAAGCAGGACATCAACACCCCCGACAGCAAAGCCATGATCATCGAGGCGGCACTGCGGGTCATTCGCCAGGAAGGCGCAGGCTGCGCCACCTACCGGCGCATTGCCGCCGAGGCCGGGGTGTCGCCGGGGACCATGACTTACCACTTTGCCAACATCAACGAAATCGTCGCCGCCGCGTTCGTGAAGATGGCCGATGGCATCGCTGACCAGTATTTTCGCCAGCTCAGCGAGGCCCGTGACCAGGCTCATGCCCGCGAACTGGTAGCCGACCTGATCTGTGGCGACCTTTGGAAGGCCTCGGGGCAGATGCTGCTGATCTTCGAGCTATACACCTTCGTGTCCCGCCATCCGCAATACACCTATGTGATGGACGACTGGATGGCGCGCTCGCGCCAGGCCCTGCAGATGCATTTCGAGGAGCAGACCGCACGGGCGCTGGACGCGCTGATCGAGGGGTTCACCATCCACAATGCCCTGAGCAAGACCGTGGTCAGTCGTGACGATATCCTGGCCTTGATCAAGGCCATTGCCTGACACCGCGATGGCGCTGTTTCAGGCCACTTGCAGGCGCTTTTGTTCCTGCAATGCCGACGCCAGCACGAACGCGATCGCCACCAGCAGCAAAACCGGCAGCATGGCCATGCGCAAGCCGTAGTGCTCGCCAAGAAAGCCCAGCATCGGTGGGCCGACCAGAAACGCCAGGTAGCCGGCGGTGGCTGCCAGGCGTACACGCTGGTCACTGTGATCACCGCTTTCACCGGCTGCCGAGATGGCCAGCGGGAAGCCCAGCGAGGCCCCGATGCCCCACAGCATGACTGCGGCCGCCGCCACCCACTGCACATCGCAGAACACCACCAGGGCCAGGCTTAGCGCACCGAGCAGGGCGCTGGCGCGCAGGGTGGCGGCGCGGCCGAAGCGGGTTACCACAGGAGCCCCGGCGAAGCGGCCGAGGGTCATGCCGACGGTGAATACCAGGTAGATCAGCGTGCCAGTGGCCTGGGCGAAACCGTGACCATCGATCATCAGCAGTGGCAGCCAGTCGTTGGCGGCACCTTCGGCCAGGGCCATGGCCAGCACCACAAAGCCGATCAGCAGCAGGCGGCGGTCTTTCAGCAGCGCCCACCAGGAGAAGCTCGCGTCGCTGGCGGCCTGTTGTGCGGCGGGCTGTTCGCTGGCGCGTGGGGCATGGCCGATCAACGCCAGAGTGGCCAGCGCCGATAGCACAGCCATGGCTAGCAGATGCAGGTCCAGTGGCACGTTGATGGCAGTCATGGCCATACCCACCAGCGCACCGACCAGGGTGCCAAGGCTGAAGAAGCCATGCAGGGTGGTCATGATCGGCGCATCGATCGCCCGCTCCACGGCCGCCCCTTCAATGTTCGCCGCAATGTCCGCCCAGCCCATGCCCAGGCCGAACAGCAACAAACCGGCGAAGGCACACCAGGCGCTACTCAGGTCGCTGCTGGCAGCCAGCACGCACAGCCCTGCCGACAGCCCGAGCAGACCCAGGCAGATCACCCGGTTGGCACCGAACCGGCCAATCACCCGGCCAGCACTGAGGATGCCGAGCATGGCGCCGGCGGAAAAGCCGAACAGGATCATGCCCATCTGCTCGGTTGAGGCCTGCAGCCCATCGCGCAGGGCAGGGGTGCGGGTTACCCAGGTGGCCAGGGTCAGGCCGGGGAGCAGGAACAGCAGGTAGAGCGCGTAACGCGCCCATCGGGTGACGAGGGAGGGCATGGTGGGGCTCGCAGCAATTTAGGGTCGTACGTCTGTACGGTAAAATCGTACGGGCGTACGAAGCTGTGGTCAATGCTCGTCGGGCAGTGGCAGGTCAGGTGGTCCGAAGGTTCCAATGTGCATGGCGCGAGGGGCTAGACTCAAAAGCTCACACTCGTTCATGGAGCAGGACCATGACTGCCAAGAACACCATCTGCCTCTGGTACGACAATGATGCCGAGGAAGCAGCGAACTTCTATGCCAGCGTTTTCCCTGATAGCAAAGTGCTTGCCGTGCACCAGGCGCCCGGTGATTACCCCTCTGGCAAGCAAGGTGACGTGATTACAGTGGAGTTCACCGTCATGGGTATTCCCTGTGTTGGGCTCAATGGTGGCAAGGCCTTCACCCATTGCGAGGCGTTTTCGTTCCAGGTCAGCACCGAGGACCAGGCCGAGACCGACCGGTTGTGGGATGCCATCGTCAACAACGGCGGTGAGGCCAGTGTTTGCGGCTGGTGCAAGGACAAATGGGGGATTTCCTGGCAAATCACTCCGCGTATTCTCATCGAAGCTATCGGCCACTCCGACCGCGCGGCAGCCAAGCGGGCATTCGAGGCCATGATGCAGATGGGCAAGATCGATGTGGCCAGGATTGATGCGGCGTTGAAGGGCTGATGCATTGTGCTGCCTGTACTGGCCTCATCGCCGGCGGCCAATTTCCCTGGCCGTTCACCGTTGCAGCCGCCACTGCATTCGCGGGTAAACCCGCTCCTACACTGATCGGTGGTGCATGCACCTCGGTGGTTCGGCACAGCCCGTTGTAGGAGCGGGTTTACCCGCGAAGAGGCCGGGCCTGCTGGCCAATACCCCTGGCCATTCACCGTCGCAGCCGCCACCGCATTCGCGGGTGAACCCGCTCCTACATTGGTCGGGGGTGCATGCACCTCGGTGGTTCGGCACAGCCCGTTGTAGGAGCGGGTTCACCCGCGAAGAGGCCGGGCCTGCTGGCCAATATCCCTGGCCGTTCACCATCGCAGCCGCCACCGCATTCGCGGCGGTTCGACGCCTCGATAAACCCGCTCCTGCAAAGACCGCGTAATGCGGGTGCTATCTCGGTTGTTTGAGCGACAGCAACCCGCCTGCCACCACCATCCCCGCACCAATGACCAGCGCTGGCGCCAGCACCTCGCCAAACCACACCACCCCCAGCACCGAAGCGAACAGCAACAGCGCGTAGTTGAACGGCTGCAACGTCACAGCAGGTGCGTAGCGCAGGGCCTGGATCAGCAGCAGCTGTGCCAGCACGCCGGTCATCGACAGCACCAGCATCATCGCCAGTTGCCCTGGCTCAGGGGACACCCATTGCGGCAAGCCGATCGCAGTGGTCGCCACAGCGCCCCACAGGCCCATGTACAACATGTTGGTGGCAAAACCGTCAGCAGTGCTGATCTTGCGTGTAAGGATGCTGAAGAAAGCAAACATCAGCGCTGCCAGCAAGGGGATCAGCGAAGCCAGGCTGAACACCCCCAGCCCCGGCTGCAGGATGACCAGGGTGCCGGCGAAGCCGATCACTGCCGCCAGCCATTGCCGACTGCTGACCCGCTCACGCAGCAGGACACCGGCCAAGGCCAGGGTGAGCAGTGGAAAAATAGCGTAGATGGCATGCGTTTCGGCCAGGCCCAGGTAACGCAATGCCAGGCCGAAGATGATGATCTCGAACACCCCCAACAATGAACGGCACAGCTGCAGCCAAGGGTGACGACTGTTGGCAGCTACCCGCACGCCGCCGACCTTGAGCGTGGCGAAGGCGATGGCGAACAGCAGGAAAACCCAGTAGCGCACCATCACCAGCTGGGCCACGGGCAGGTCACGGACCAGGATCTTGGTGATGCCGTCCTGAGCCGCAAAGATGAACATCGACAACAGACACAACACAATGCCCAAGCGTGGGCTGGTGCTGGTGGCGCTGAGCGGTTGGGTCATGGATGTCATCGAGGATTCTCAGCGGCGGATAGCGCATGGTCGATGAAAGGTTAGTGACGCAACAGGCACCGCTACAGCGACATTTTCGCAGTCAATCCTATGACTTTTGGTTATGCCTCTGTCCCCACCTCGCTGTCTTCATGCAGTGACCAGTCGAACTGCTCGGCCAGCCAGTCACGCACCTTGCAGCAACTGGCATCGCGCGCCTTGGCCTCGCTCATGCTCAGGTAGTGCAGGGTTTCGCGGTGCACCAGGGTTTTCTCTACCGGGCGTACCAGTACCCCTTGCTCCACCAGCGGCGCGACCAGGTAGTGCCAGCCCAGCGCCACGCCCTGATGGTTTTGCGCCATTTGCAGCAGCAGGCTGAAGTCGTTGGCGTTGAACAGCAATGGCGCGTCGACGTCGCGGCGGTTGAGGTCGATGTCCTGGTAGGCGAACCAGACTTTCCAGTCCACATGTTCGGCTACCTGTGAGCGGCCGAAGGGGCTGAGGTTGAGCAGGGCGGTGTCGCGCAGGCCTTGCAGGGTGCGGATTTCGGGGTGCTGCTCCAGATAGTGCGGGGTGCACACGGGGTAGATCACGTCGCACACCAACGGCTGGCTGAAATAGCCTTGGCCGCTCTTGGCCATCTTGCAGATGAGGATGTCCGGGTTGATGCCGTTTTCCAGGGTCAGGAAGTTCTGCGTGACCACGATGCTCAAGTCGATCTCGGGGTAGGTGGCAAAGAACGCCGGCAGTTTCGGCCCCAGCCAGAAGTTGGCGAAGGCCGGCGAACAGCACAGCGTCACTTGCTGCTTGGGGCTGTCGGTATGGCGAATGCGCTCGGCGGCCTGGGCAATGTTGGTGAACGACAACTGCACCGCATCGTAGAAAATCGAGCCCGCCGGGGTCAGCTCCACGGCGCGCCCGGAGCGGTTGAACAGTTCGGCGCCCAGGTGTTCCTCCAGGTCGCGGATTTGCCGGCTGATGGCGGCCTGGGTGACGCACAGGGCCTCGGCCGCGCGGGTGAAGTTCTGGTAGCGGGCGGCGGCGACGAAGGCCTTGACCGCGCGCAGGGAAGGCATCTTGATCAGGGTCTGATCGGGTTGGGTGTGCTTGACCATACGTTTTTGTAATCAATAGGCCCTAGAAAATGTCGATGTATCGCGTTGCAGCCCTCGCCCTAGACTCAGTTGGCAAGCAGAAGGCTGCGCTGTTCATTTAAAAAGACTAATCGAATGAGCACACGCGTTAAAGCGCGATGAAGCGCATAGCGGCCTCGTTGCACCGCTGTTTTCCAGACAATAAGAACCAGGAAATCCGCAAGCCATGATGACATCGCCGTTCTCGATCCCCGCTAACGCCCGCCGTATCGACCCGTCCCGCCAACGCGCCGCTGCGCTCAAGGCCGATGGCTCGGTCGACGATAACGACCGCACCGAAATTGGCCCCACACCGCTGGCCTTCGCCGAGTGGGCCGCGCTCGGCCTGCAGGCACCGCACCTGCCGAGCATGCGCGAGTACCGCCTGCAGCGCATCCGCGAGCAACTGGTCGCCCGCGACCTGGGCGGTATCCTGCTGTTCGACCCGCTGAACATCCGCTACGCCACCGACACCACCAACATGCAATTGTGGACCACCCACAACCCGGCGCGCGCCTGTTTCGTCGCCGCCAGCGGCCATGTGGTGTTGTGGGACTTCCACGGTTGCGACCACCTTTCCGCACACTTGCCGCTGGTCAGCGAGTTGCGCAGTGGCGCTTCGTTCTTCTACTTCGAAACCGGCGACCGTACCGAGGAACACGCCCGGCGCTTCTGCGCCCAGGTCGACGAACTGCTACGCAGCCATGCCGGCAACAACCGCCGGCTGGCCGTGGACCGCATTGAAGTCGCCGGCCTGCGTGCCCTTGACGCCCTTGGCGTGCAAGTGCACAACGGCCAGGAGGTCACTGAATTCGCCCGGCTGATCAAAGGCCCCGACGAAATCCTGGCCATGCGTTGCGCGGTGGCCTCCTGTGAAGCCGCGGTTGCCGAAATGCGCCACGCCATGTGCGCCGGTGCTACCGAGAACGATGTTTGGGCGGCACTGCACAGCGGCAATATCCGCCGCGGCGGCGAGTGGATCGAAACCCGTATTCTCAGCTCCGGCCCGCGCACCAACCCCTGGTTCCAGGAGTCCGGCCCGCGGGTGCTCAGCGACGGTGACCTGCTGTCGTTCGACACCGACCTGATTGGTGTGTACGGCTTCTGCGTGGACATGTCGCGCAGCTGGATCTGCGGCGGCCTGGAGCCCACGGCCGAGCAGAAGCGCCTGTACCGCATCGCCCATGAACACATCCACGTCAACGCCGAGATGGTCAAGCCTGGTGTGCGTTTCACCGAGCTCACCCGCAATGGCCATCGCTTGCCCGAAAGCTGCCGTGCCCAGCGTTACGGCGTGATGTTCCATGGTGTGGGGCTGTGCGACGAGTACCCGAGCATTCGCTACCCGGAAGACCTTGAATCCTATGGTTACGAAGGTGAGTTGCAGCCGGGCATGGGCCTGTGTGTGGAGGCCTATGTGGGTGAAGTGGGCGGGCGTGACGGGATCAAGCTGGAGAACCAGTTGCTGGTGACCGAAGACGGGTATGAGCTGTTAACCCATTACCCGTTCGAAGAAAGCTTCCTGCGTGACTGACAAGCGCACCCATCGCCGGCAAGCCAGCACCCACAGGGATAGCGCAGCCCTAAAGGACAGCATAGAACCTGTGGGAGCTGGATTGCCGGCGATGGGCTGCGCAGCAGCCCCAGGTTCCTCTGCCTGGACCGATTAGTTGCCGCTTGCTTCGGCCTCTGTCGTTGCCACCTTCACCGCTGCCTTCTTCTCCTGCACCACAATGTAGAACTCCTCCCCATGCTTCACTGCCCCATACAACACGGCCTTTTCGATCAGCTCGTTACCGCGCAGGTGGCGCAGCATCATCGGGTCCTTGCGCAGGTCGCGGTACAGCGCCAGGCACAGCAGCACCATCACCACCACAAACGGCAGGGCCACGACGATGGTCAGGTTTTGCAGCCCGGTCAGCGCCTCGCCTGGGTCACGCGGGTCGCCGATTGCCAGCATGATCGCTGCCACCGTACCGGTCAGTGCGCCCCAGAAGATCACCGTGCGCCGTGATGGCGTGGTGGTGCCGTGCTCCGACAGTGTGCCCATCACCAGCGAGGCGGCATCGGCACCGGAGACGAAGAAGATGCCCACCAGGATCATCACCAGCACCGAGGTCGCCGAGCCCAGCGGGTAGCTGTCCAGCAACTGGTACAGCGCATGGTTGCTGTTGACCGCCCCATTGGCCAGCTGGAAGGCACCCTCACGCAGGGCGTCGATGGCTGCGCCGCCGAAAATGGTGAACCACACCAGGCTGACCAGGCTTGGCACCAACAGCACCCCAGTGACGAACTGGCGGATGGTGCGGCCGCGGCTGATGCGCGCGATGAACATGCCCACGAACGGCGTCCAGGAGATCCACCAGGCCCAGTAGAACACGGTCCAGCCGGCCAGCCAGCTGTTCATCTGCTCACCGCCGCTGGCGTTGGTGCGGGCCATCATTTCCGGCAGCATCTTGATGTAGATACCGATCGAGGTCGGCAGCAGGTTGAGCATCAGCAGGGTCGGGCCGACCATGAACACGAACACCGCCAGCACCAGTGCCAGCACCATATTGGTGTTGGACAGCCACTGGATGCCCTTGCCGATGCCCGACACCGCCGAGGTGACGAAGGCAATGGTCAGCAGGGTGATGATCGAGATGTAGAACAATTTGCCGGGGTGTGCGACCCAGCCGTTGTATTCCAGGCCGCCGGCTATCTGCAGTGCGCCCAGGCCCAGCGAGGCCGCCGAGCCGAACAGCGTGGCGAATATCGCCATCATGTCGATCAGGCGGCCGAGCGGGCCATTGGCATGCTTGCCGATCAATGGCCGGAAGGCGGCGGAAATCAACTGTGAGCGGCCACGGCGGTAGGTGCCGTAGGCAATCACCAGGCCGACGATGGCGTACATGGCCCAAGGGTGCAGGGTCCAGTGGAACAGCGTGGTGGCCATGGCCACCTGCATTGCTTCGCTGGTCTGCCCGCTGGCCGAGCCGGGCGGCGGCGACACATAGTGCGACAGGGGTTCGGCAACGCCGAAGAACATCAGGCCGATGCCCATGCCGGCGCTGAACATCATCGCCACCCAGGACACTGTGCGGAATTCTGGCTGTTCGCCATCACGGCCCAGCGGCACCCTGCCGTAACGGCTGGCGGCCAGCCATAGCACGAACACCACGAACAGTGTGGAAGTGAGGACAAAGAACCAGCCAAAGTTGAGAATGACCCAGGACTGCGCGCTGGAGGCGCTGCTGGCGAGGCTGGCCTGGTTAAGGAAGCCCCAGAGGACGAACGCGATGGCCAGGAGGCTGGTGAAACCAAAGACTATCCAGTCGAGCTTGCCCTCGAAATGCCGGTCCTGGCGGGCTTCTGCGGTTTTCGAGGGGTCGGTAACGCCAAGGTCGAGTGTTTCGGTGATGTGTTCCTTTGCCATGAATGATGAGGCCCCTTTGTGGCTTACCTGCACGCGCAGGCTTGTTGTTGTGTGGGCTACCGAGTTCGATGACGGCCTCGGCGGGGTGGATTGCTGGCGCGATTATCCTGCGCAGGAAACGCCGGCTCCTGTCCCGAATACGCCCTGGGGCGTCCATTGCGCGACTTGGCAAATACTTTTAGTTCTGGGGGCAATAGCCCTTTCTGCCTCGGCTTCTGGTACCCTGATGTGCATTACCCGGGCCCGCACATCCGAGCACCGTAGAAGCGCTGCTGCTTGTGGACCTGGCCGTACCAGGAAACGGAGATTCGTCAAAATGGCCACTGACCGTGTGAGCCTGATTCATTTCGATAAATTGAGCATGAGCCCTGCCGCTGCCGATCGGTTCCAGAAAGCCCTCGACGCGCTGGAAGCGCTCAAGCTGCAGGACCGTTACGTGTACCTCATCGCTCCTTATCTGGGTGATATCGCTGACGCCTCCGACACCGAACAACTGGCCACTGCCCTGGAGCAGGGCTTGCGCGTGGTCGACGAGCTGCTGGCCGCCAGGTCGGTGAGCAAGGTCAAGGCCGAGGAAGTGCGCCAGGTGTTCCAGGCTGCTGCTGCGCGAGCTCGAGCAGAACTGCCTGGCTGAGTGGTGGCATGGCCAAAGACATCGACAACCCCTGCGTCTCGCTATGCCAGCTCAACAGCGAGCTGTGCGTGAGCTGTGGTCGCACCCGTGATGAAATCCGTAAATGGCGGGGCATGAAGCGCCCGGAAAAGATGGCCACCGTGCAACGGGCGGCGACGCGGATGAAGGCTATCGCCAAGAAGGCGGCCAAGCGGCAGAATGCCGACTGAGCCTGCGTGCGATGCACGCGACTTTCCCTGATTGCCTGATGAGCGCGAAAATGGATTCTCACTCGCTGTTTGCCTTTACCTTGGTTGCCGCCATCGCGATTGCCAGCCCCGGCCCTGCCACCTTGATGGCCATCAACAACAGCATCGCCCACGGCCAGCGCAGCGCGATCTGGTCGTCGCTGGGCAATGGCTCGGGCCTGTTCTGCCTGTCGGCGGCGGCCATGCTGGGCTTGGGCGCGCTGCTGGCCAGTTCCGAGATGCTGTTCAATGCCGTGAAGATTCTAGGGGCGGGCTACCTGTTCTACCTGGGCGCGCGGCAGTTGCTGAAGAAAAGCCCGATGCTGGAGCAGGGCGCTGCAGAGGGGGTGGTCAAGGTGCGGCCTACGCCGCTGAAACTGTTCAAGTCGGCCTTCCTCACAGCGGTGACCAACCCCAAGGCGACCATGTTCTTTACCGCGCTTTTCCCGCAATTTATCGACCAGGGGGCGGCGTTGCTGCCGCAGTTCCTGACCTTGACCGGGATATTCGTGGCCTTGTCGCTGGTTTCGCTGAGCTTGTATGCCGCACTGGCTGCGCGGGCCAAGGGCGTGTTGACTCGCCCTTCGCTGTCGCGCTGGGTCAGCCGGGTGGTCGGGACGACCTTCATCGGCTTTGGCGCGGCGATTCTGGCGATGCGTCGGCAAGCGGCCTGAGGCGGGACCTTGGTGTGGCCGGCAAAGGTTTTTGCCGGCCGGTATAATATCTGGCTGATGAAAGGCCAGCCCGCAGGCCGCTGATGGTCCAGACTGTCTAAAGCAAACCCACAGGGATGCTGCAGTTGACCACAGGAGGTGGCAGCCTTTGGCCACCACGCAGGGTCGCGGGATGTCACATGTGCCGAGGGCTGTCGATGATCGAGCGTTGCTTTCGCCAAGCCTTGCTGCTGCCAATATGCCTGTTGCTACTGCCGCTGCTTGCGGTAGCGGATGAGCCTTGCCGACGCCTGACCGCCACTGGCAACCCCGAATACCCCCCGTACCTGTGGCGCGACCCGCAAAACCCCCAGCAACTGATCGGTGCCAATGCCGACCTGCTCAAGTACCTGGGCCAGCAGCTGGGTTTGGAAATTGACGTGGTCTATGCCGGGCCGTGGTCGAGGGCCCAGGAGGAAGTGCGCACGGGCCGGATCGACCTGTTGGCCGGCTATTTCCTGACCCAGGCCCGGCAGCAACAGATGAACTTCATCGCCCCGCCATTCCTGCACACCCCAAGCGTGGTCTGGGTGCGCCAGGACAATGCTTTTGCCTACCGGCAATGGCCCGACCTCAAGGGCCGCAAAGGCGGGACCCTGGTCAACAACAGCCATGGCCAGCAGTTTGACGACTACGCCATGGCCAACCTCACCCTGGAAGCGGTGCCCAGCGCCCGGCAGGCGTTCGAGAAGCTGATGCACAAGCGCAGCGACTATGTGGTGTACGAACAATACCCCGGCATGGCGCTGGCGCGTACGCTGGGGATCGCAGGCACCGTGCAGGTGCTGCAGCCGCCGGTGTCCAGCGAAGGGCTGTACTTGGCGCTGTCGCATGACTCGCCCTGCAACCAGCCGCAATTGCGTGAAGCGCTGGCGCGGGAGATGGAAAAGATCGTTGCCGGGGCGTTGCCGCAGCAACTGCTGAAGCAGAACCTGGAGCGTTGGCAGTAGCAGCAAGTACGCGGTCCCTGTAGGAGCGTCCTTGTGTCGCGACGGGGCGCGCAGCGGCCCCGGCAATATCGAGGTAAGGCAAAGATCCTGGGGCCGCTGCGCGCCCCGTCGCGACACAAGGCCGCTCCTACAGGGAAATCACAACCTTCAGGTCATGTGGTGAACCTGTGGGAGCGGGTTCACCCGCGAAGAGGCCAGCATAGTCAGCGCATATGCAAAATGATCGGGCTGCTACTGGCCGGGCCGGTATGCCCACGCAATTTGCCCACCGCCTGCGCATTCACTGCACCGCCCTGGTTACCCCACGCCGTACGCACGAAACTCAGCACCTCGGCAATCTCCTGATCCCCCAGCTGTTCGCGAAAAGCCGGCATGCGATAGGCATCCGGCACGCCGGCAGCTACCACCCGCTGCGAACCATTAAGGGTGATATTGATCGCCGAGGCGTCCTCTTTGGCCAGTGCTGAAGTCGCCCCGGCCAACGGCGGCATCCACTCGGCCTGGCCCTTGCCGTCCAGGCCGTGGCACGACGCGCAGCGGCTCACGTAGGTGTGCGCACCGGGGCTGTCGAGCCGCGTGGCCGCCGACTCGGCCTGGTACTGCCAGGGCGCGCCGTCGCGCTGCGGGTCGCCTGGCAGCGATTTCAGGTAGTGGGCAATGGCAGCCAGGTCGTCGTCACTCATGAACTGCGTGGAGTTGTTGAACGCTTCGGTCATCGAGCCGAACACCACCGCATGGCGGTTGCGCCCGGTCTTCAGGAACTGGGCAATCTCGGCCTCGCTCCAGCGCCCTAGCCCGGTGTTGTGGTCGGCGCGCAGGCTCGGGGCATACCAGCCATCGAGCAGGGCGCCGGCCAGAAACGGCTTGCCACCGTCATCCAGCGCCTTCTCGTTGAATGCCAGGCCACGCGGCGTGTGGCAGCTGCCGCAGTGGCCGGGGCCCTGGACGATGTAGGCGCCACGGTTCCACTGCGCGTCCTGGCCGGTTTGGGCGGCGTAGGGTGTGGTCGCAGCAAACAGGCCGTTCCACATTGCGATGGGCCAGCGCAGGTTCAGTGGCCAAGGGATGTCGCTGGCCAGGTTGGCCTGCTTTACCGGCTGCACACCGTGCATGAAGAACGCGTACAGCGCCTTTACATCGTCATCGCTGAGTTTGGCGTAGGACGGGTAGGGCATGGCTGGGTACAGTCGCCGGCCGCCGGGTGCGACACCCTGGCGTACCGCGCGGTCGAAGTCGGCCAAGCTGTATTTGCCGATACCGTAGTCGCGATCCGGGGTAATGTTGGTGGCGTGGATCGCTCCCAACGGGGTGGCCATTTCCAGCCCGCCGGCAAATGGTTTGCCATCAGGTAGGCTGTGGCAGGCCACGCAATCGCTGAGCCGGGCCACGTACTCGCCGCGGCTGACCAGCGCCGGGTCGGCAGCAACGGCCTGCTCGCCGGCAAAGGGCGTGGCGGGCTCACGGGTGACATACCAGGCCAGCAGGCCTGTCGCAACCAGGCACGGCAGCGCCAGCCAACCAGCGGTCCGTGCGAAACGATGGGTCATGGGGCGTCCCTTTGCGATCAGCTGAAGGTATGGCGGCTCATGGGCAGGCTGCGCACGCGCTGGCCGGTGAGTTGTGCGACCGCGTTGGCCACGGCCGGCGCCACCGCCGGTAGCGGTGGCTCGCCGATGCCGCCCATCTTCGCCCCGCTTTCGACGATGCGCACATGCACCCGGGCCATGCGCGCAGGCTGCAGGATCGGGTACAGGTCGTAATTGCGCGCGCGTGGCATGCCATCGACGTATACCGCTTCCTCCACCAGCGTTTGCGACAGCCCCAGGGCGACGGCGCCGTTGACCTGGTGCTCGATGATCGCCGGGTTGACGATGCTGCCTGGGTCGATGGCCTGCCAGATGTCGTGCACCTTGACCTGGCCATTCTCGATCGACACTTCGGCAATCACCGCTGCCTCCGAGCCGAACGGTGAGGCCATGGCCACGCCGCGTGCCCGTTTGCTGCCGTCCTCGGCGGTGAACGGGCCGCGTTTCCAGCCACCGGACAGTTCGGCGACCGCGTTCAGCAGGTTGGTCAGGCGCGGGTTGTCGCGCAGCAGGTGCAGGCGTAGTTCGAATGGGTCCTTGCCGCCTTTGTCGGCCAGCTCGTCGAGGAATGACTCATAGAAGAAGTCATTCAGCGAGTTGCCTACTGAACGCCAGTAGCCAAGCATGGCCGGGCCTTTGACGTAGATCTGCGCGATGCGCTTGTTGGCGATGGCGTAGGACTTGCCCGAAAGCCCTTCAAGCGCGGTCGGGTCGATCTTGTCCTCTTGCTTGCCAGCAATGGCCTCGGTCGGGCCTTCGGTGGCGCTTACCGCTTCGATGGCCACCGGCATGCCGTCGGCATCAAGCCCTGCGCGGAATTTCACCACCGCGACCGGGCGCAGCACATCGCGCAGGAATTCCTCTTCGCGACTCCAGATCAGCTTCACCGGCCGACCTACCGCTTTGGCCAGGGCAATGGCCTGCGGGTAGGGGTTGGCCGAGTCATAGAGGAAGTGGCGGCCAAAGAAACCGCCCAGCAGTGGCGAATGCAGATTGATTTGTGTGGCTTGCAGGCCAGTGCGCTTGGCAATGTCATCACGGAACATGTCCGGTGCCTGGTTGGGCAGCCAGACGTCGAGGGTGCCATCCGGGTTGAAGCGGGCCAGAGCGGACGGTGGCTCCAGCTGGGCATGGTTCAGGTACTGGTTGTGGTAGCTGGCCTCGACCTTGGTCTTGGCATTGGCCAGGGCGCCAGCGATATCGCCTTCGTTCTCTTCGTCACGGGCCGGGCCGTAGACAGTCGCCAAGTGCTCGCGCCAGCCATCACTGGAGAAGTCGGCCGGCATCGGCCGTACCTTGCTGTTGGCGGCCGGCTCTTTCCAGTCCACCTGGATCGCCTCCACCGCACGCTTGGCGTGCCACCAGCGTTCCGCGACCACGGCCACGGCGCCCGGCAACTGATGCACCGAGTGCACGCCTTTCATGGCCTTGACCTGGTCTTCGTTACGCAGGCTGCCCACGGTCATGCCCAGGCGCGGCGCGTGTTGCACGGCAGCGTGGAGCATGCCGTCGACCTTGATGTCGATGCAGTACTGGGCCTTGCCAGTGGATTTGTCGTAGGCATCCAGGCGGCGTACGGGCTTGCCGATCCAGCGAAACTGGCTGGGGTCGCGCAGCTTGACGCTGGCCGGGTCGGGCACTGGCAGGTCCATGGCGCGGCCGGCCAGCTCACCATAGGTTACGCTACGGCCAGACGTGGTATGTACCACGTTGCCCGGCGTGGTGGAGAGTTCTTCGACCGGCACGCCCAACTGCTCGGCACCTGCCTGCAGCAGCATGGCCCGGGCGAGCGCACCCAGGCGGCGCATGGTCGGGTAGCTCATGCGCACCGACATGCTGCCGCCGGTGATGCGCATGCCATTTTCCATCACCACGTAGGCTTCGCCCGGCGGTGCGCTATCGACCACGAAATTGGCGGGGT
Organism: Pseudomonas sp. NPDC089392; assembly: GCF_044749595.1. Classification (NCBI taxonomy): domain Bacteria; kingdom Pseudomonadati; phylum Pseudomonadota; class Gammaproteobacteria; order Pseudomonadales; family Pseudomonadaceae; genus Pseudomonas; species Pseudomonas sp. NPDC089392. The sequence goes on along the minus strand of NZ_JBIVIF010000012.1, from coordinate 88,711 downwards.
CGACGTCCAGCTCTTCGCCAACGATCTGCGCCATGGCGGTGAAAGGGCCTTGGCCGCCTTCCATGAAGGGGCTGAGCAGGCGCACCGTGCCGTCTGGGCGAATCTCCAGAAAGGCCGGCACCTGGGTGCCGCGTTCCACGGATGTTGCGGCCGCTGCCTGCACGCGGGCCGAGCCCATTGGCAGGCCGAAACCCAGCACCAGGGCACCGACTGCGGTGCCGGCAAGAAAGCGCCGACGCGATAGGTTGACCGTTTCACCCTGTTGCAACCTGAGCAGTTCGGCGGGGGTATCGACGGGCGTGTTCATCAGGCCTGCTCCCCTTGGGCCAGGTCATGCACGGCGGCATGGATGGCGTTGTAGGTGCCGCAGCGGCACAGGTTGACCATGGCCGCATCGATCTGTGCAGCGCTGGGTTTTGGGGTGTGCTTGAGCAGCGCCGTGGCCGCCATCACCTGGCCGGACTGGCAGTAGCCACATTGCGCCACCTGGTGCTCGACCCAGGCGGCGACCACCCGCTTGCCAACGGCGTCAGCCTCGATCGCCTCTATGGTGGTGACCTCGCGCCCGACCACACCGGCCACCGGGGTTACGCAGGCGCGCACCACCTTGCCGTCCACCAGCACCGAACAGGCGCCGCACTGGGCCAGGCCGCAGCCATACTTGGTGCCGGTCAGCCCCAGGTCATCGCGGATCACCCACAGCAGGGGCGTATCGGCGTCCGCCTCGACCTGGTAGGTCTTCTGGTTGATGCGTAGTTCCATGGTTCACCTGCCAGTCATCGGTTGTTGTCGCCATGTATTTTCTGCTTTGGGAATGCGTTGTTCCCCAGTTGAGAAACGCTAGCACAGGGCTGCAACCGCTGGTCTGCTGGCAGGGGCAGGTTCAGAGGATCAGGCAAGCAATCCGGTGGAATGCGCAAGCCAGTACCGGCCTCATCGCCGGCAAGCCAGCTTGCTCCCACAAGGGGCTGCACATCCTTCAAGCCTTGTGCCTGTGGGAGCTGGCTTGCCGGCGATTGGGCCAGTAAGGCAAACAGGACTTCTGGCTTGAAAACCCGGATAATGCCGGCCAATTTCGTTTTGCACGCTTAACTCACGGTAATCCCGCATGGAAATCAAGGTCAATTTTCTCGACAATCTCCGTCTCGAAGCCAAGTTCGATGACTTCACGGTGATCGCCGACCAACCGATCCGCTACAAAGGCGATGGTTCGGCCCCAGGCCCGTTCGACTATTTCCTGGCGTCTTCGGCCTTGTGCGCGGCTTACTTCGTCAAGCTGTACTGCCAGACCCGCGACATCCCCACCGAAAACATTCGCCTGTCGCAGAACAACATCGTCGACCCGGAAAACCGCTACAACCAGATCTTCAAGATCCAGGTCGAGCTGCCCGAGGACATTTCCGAGAAGGACCGCCAGGGCATCCTGCGCTCCATCGACCGCTGCACGGTGAAAAAGGTGGTGCAGACCGGCCCCGAGTTCGTCATCGAAGTGGTCGACAACCTGGATGCCGATGCCCAGGGCCTGCTGATGCCAGTTTCCGACACCAGCACCTACATCGCCGGCAAGGACCTGCCGCTGGAGCAGACCATCGCCAACATGTCGGGCATCCTCGCCGGGCTGGGGATGAAGATCGAAATCGCCTCGTGGCGCAACATCGTGCCCAATGTGTGGTCACTGCATGTGCGCGACGCCCAGTCGCCGATGTGCTTCACCAACGGCAAGGGCGCGACCAAGGAGGCCGCACTGGCCTCTGCGCTGGGCGAGTTCATCGAGCGCCTGAACTGCAACTTCTTCTATAACGACCAGTTCTGGGGCGAGGACCTGGCCAACGCGCCGTTCGTGCACTACCCGAACGAGCAGTGGTTCAAGCCCGGCCCACGTGATGCGCTGCCGGCCGAGATCCTCGATGAGCACTGCCTGGAAATCTACAACCCGGACGGCGAACTGCGCGGCTCGCACCTGTACGACACCAACTCAGGCAATACCGCGCGCGGCATCTGCTCGCTGCCGTTCGTGCGCCAGTCCGATGAGCAGGTGGTGTACTTCCCGTCCAACCTGATCGAAAACCTGTTCCTCAGCAACGGCATGAGCGCCGGCAACACCCTGGCCGAGGCGCAGGTGCAGTGCCTGTCGGAAATCTTCGAGCGTGCCGTGAAGCGCGAAATCCTTGAAGGCGAACTGTGCCTGCCGGATGTGCCGCAAGAAGTGCTGGCCAAGTACCCGGCCATCGTCGCCGGTATCCAGGGCCTGGAAGAGCAGGGGTTCCCGGTACTGGTCAAGGATGCCTCGCTGGGTGGTGAATTCCCGGTCATGTGCGTGACCTTGATGAACCCGCGCACTGGCGGCGTGTTCGCCTCGTTCGGCGCCCACCCAAGCCTGGAAGTGGCGCTGGAGCGTAGCCTCACCGAACTGCTGCAGGGCCGCAGCTTCGAAGGCTTGAACGACCTGCCGCAGCCAACCTTCGAAAGCCACGCTCTGACCGAGCCGAACAACTTCGTCGAGCACTTCATCGACTCCAGCGGCGTGGTGTCGTGGCGCTTCTTCAGCGCCAAGGCCGACTTCGAGTTCGTCGAATGGGACTTCTCCGGGCACGGCGAGGACTCCAACACTCAGGAAGCCGCGACGCTTTTCGGTATCCTCGAAGACCTGGGCAAAGAGGTGTACATGGCCGTGTACGACAACCTCGGCGCCACTGCCTGCCGCATCCTGGTGCCGGGCTACTCGGAAATCTACCCGGTCGAGGACCTGATCTGGGACAACACCAACCGCGCCTTGTCGTTCCGCGCTGACATCCTCAACCTGCACAGCCTCGAAAGCCGCCCGCTGAAGCTGCTGCTCAAGCGCCTGGACAACTGCGATGTGGATGACTACACCACTATCTCCACGCTGATCGGCGTGGAGTTCGATGAGAATACGGTGTGGGGCCAGTTGACCATTCTGGAGCTGAAACTGCTGATCTGCCTGGCGGTGCAGCGTTTCGAGGACGCCAAGGAACTGGTCGAGGCGTTCCTGCAGTTCAACGACAACACTGTCGAGCGCGGGCTGTTCTACCAGGCGCTGAACGTGGTGCTGGAGGTGCTGCTGGATGATGAGCTGGAGATGGACGACTACGAGGCCAACTTCCGTCGCATGTTCGGCAACGCGCGTATGGACGCGGTGCTCGGTTCGGTGGACGGCAGCGTGCGCTTTCATGGCTTGACCCCGACCAGCATGAAGCTCGAAGGCCTGGACCGGCATCTGCGTTTGATCGAGAGCTACAAGAAGCTGCACGCGGCCCGGGCCAAGTTCGCCTGATAACTGCTGCGTGAACTTGCTGACTCTTCTGGCTAGCGCTGGCCCCCTGTAGGAGCGGCCTTGTGTCGCGATAGGGCTGCGAAGCAGCCCCGGCGATTTGTGCATCTGTGCTGAAATCCTGGGGCTGCTTCGCAGCCCTATCGCGACACAAGGCCGCTCCTACAGGTCTTGTGCATTCCTTGAAGATGATGCCCGCCAGGTGGCCGCAACTATCTTGCACAAGTTCAAAAAGCTAGCGCGATCCCTGTGGGAGCGGGCGTGCCCGCGAAGAGGCCGGCAGCCTTCATATATCGCTTCGCTCTTGCCCCTATCCCCATTTGATCTTGCCACTTCGCCAGCCAAGCGCGTACCGTTTTGCACCCATCCCTGAATCCCCGGCGCGTACACCGCCAGAAGGACCTCGGCCGCGCACAACAAGAAGGCGCAGACCATGAGCACCCCTTTGGATACCAATGCCCTCAAAGCCCGCCAGCAAGCCGCCTGGGCCAGCGGCGACTACGCGGTAATCGGCACCACCCTGCAACTGGTTGGTGAACGCCTGGCAGAAGCCTGTGACCTGCGTTGGGATGAGCAGGTGCTGGATGTCGCTGCCGGCAACGGCAACGCCACCCTGGCCGCCGCCCGGCGCGGCTGCCGCGTCACCTCCACCGACTATGTGCCCGAACTGCTCAAGCGCGGCGAAGAACGGGCGCGGGCCGAGCACCTGAATGTGCTGTTCCAGGCCGCCGATGCCGAAGCATTGCCGTTTGCCGATGGTACGTTCGATGCGGTGCTTTCCACCTTCGGCGTAATGTTCGCCCCCGACCAGCCCCAAGCCGCGCGCGAATTGGCCCGGGTGTGCCGGCCCGGTGGCCGTATCGGCCTGGCCAATTGGACCCCGCAAGGCTTCGTCGGGCAGATGTTCAAGACCCTCGGGCGGCACGTGCCCCCGCCAGCCGGCGCCTTGCCGCCCTCGCGCTGGGGCGATGAGGAACAGTTACGGGTGATGTTCGAAGGGGCACTCGGTGAGCTGCAGGTCAGCCGTCAGCTGTTCAACTTCCGCTATCGCTCGGCGGCGCATTTCATCGAGGTGTTTCGCACCTGGTATGGGCCGGTGCACAAGGCGTTTGCCTCATTGGAGCCGGAGGCAGCCGGGGCGCTGGAGAGGGATCTGACCCAGTTGCTGGATGAGAGCAACGTCGCAGGCCCTTCGTCGTTGGTGGTACCGAGTGAATACCTTGAGGTGGTGGTCATTCGGGGTTAGCAGACTCTCCTTCGAAGGCCTCTGCCGGTGGTGGCGCTGCACGGACATTGAAAAGCTTGCAGACGCAGTACCAAGCGATGGCGACGGTCAGGTTGTACGGGAACAGCACGGCCCAGAACGGCAGTTGCCAGTTCTTCTTGCCCTGCATTTCACCGGGTTCGCCGGTCCGCCAGGGGGCGTAGTGGCGCCAGGCTTCTGCCGGGGTCAGGCAGATGGCGTGCAGCGGCTTGTGCCACCAGTTGGGTTCGCCGGGCGGCGGGAGCTTGTCCGGGCCGTGGTCCATGAAATGGCGGAGGTACTCCCACACTTCGGCGACGTATTGGGTGTCGGACTCGGTGGGTTCGTTGCTGTCGACCCATAGGCAGTCTTTCTGGTGGAGGCTCCCGTCCTCTCGGCGAGGGGCGAAGGCTAGGGCGTAGCTGGTGGTGAAGGAAGAACCGCTGAATTCAGTGCGTTTGAATACACCGCCTCCAATGTTGTTCCAATCGAAGACTATGAGTTTGTTTATTCGTTTGTAATAAATTTTTTTTGTTAAGCGATTCAGGAAGATGTGTGAAAGATTTTTTATGAAAAATATTCTGTATGCTAAGAAAGGAGTAAAAATGAACGGCGCCGAAATTAGCATGGCAATGAAGATTGTGCCGCCGTCGAGTGAGTAATCTATATTGCTGTCAGTGAGATTTAAGAAAGAGAATATGCAAGTAGATAAAAACATTGCCATGTAAATCTTTCCCATGAATACCGAGTCGGAGACCCAAGGGTTTCGCAAGCATAAGCTTGAGTTGTATGTCTGAATAAGTTGTCCAGAGATCTTTGGGTTGACCCCTGATCTATGCGATGGATTGAAAAGCCAGACAGTCGCCATGAATTTAGCGCTCCAGATAAAATTTGGTGGTAGAAGAGGTGTCGTTATCTAGGCTTCTGTTTTTATCGTAATCAAGCGTGAGCGTGACAGCTCTGATTCCTCTCGCTTCGACCTTGTAGTGAATTACTAAACCAGCGGGTGTCATGTGGCAATCCGGTGTTATAGGGAGGCGGGTTATGTGTTTGTCGAAGCTATAGCTAATAAAAATTCCTGACCATTCGCTTTGGCCCAGTGCAAAGCCTGGTAAAAGAAGAGTGAGCTCAACTGTTGAGCTTTCATCAGTAACGTGTGTGTGGATTATTGTTGTCCAATCAGGCGTCGACCACTCGTTATGTATGTTAAATCCTGTCGTGACACCGGCTATGCCGAGTTGCTCGGATTGCATCGTTGATAAAGTTCTTGGCGAGAAAAATTCCATATTCCATGCCTTGACTTCTTCGTGGAGATGGCAAAAGGGCGGTAGTTTTTTCTCGAAATCAAGTTTTATATTTTCTCGTGCCTCGCCGTCATTTTCCCTCGTGCCGAAAATGCCTCTGCACGCCCATAACTCTATAGGGCTGTGAAGGCGGGAATGTGCCTTTGAGTGGAAAAATAGACCTGCTCCAATCAAAGCGGCTCCTACCAGTGCAAGTCCCGCTGCGGTCCAGCCTGCAAAGGGAATAACAACCGTCTTACCTGCGATGGCAAGGGTTCCTTCTAGAGTTAGAATAGAACCCAAACCCGTTAAAGCACCGCCAGTCGCTGTATATATCCCTGAGGTGAGATTGCCGTTCTGCCACTGGCGTACTGCTTTAAATCCATCAGAGAAAAATCCTGCTGCTATCGCTGGGTAGGCTGAAGCTCGCGCAAAGAGATTACTCGTTAAGAAGTTAATGATGCCGTTACCGAAAGCAATCCCGGGTGCTGTTGAACTCAACCTCAGCATCACGGCTTTCTGCGTTGCGCGCACGCTCACCAGCGTCGCCGATGCCGCACCGATCACCCCGAAAATCGATGAAGCGAACCCCATCGTGTATTCCGGAGCATCGCTCTGCTGCACGCTGTTGTAGGCGGTCTTGAGCGAAATCACGTTGAACCACAACATGCCCGCGTTCAAACCACCGCCAATGCCCGAAGTAAGCAACCCAAGGAAGTTGGGTTTCACACGCGCGGTGGTGGTCAGTTCGATTGAAATAGTCCGGCTTCCGGAGATACGGATTTGTTTCATCTCCTCAACCTGCGCCAGGCCGCTCTTCAAGTACTTCTGTACCTCCTGGCTAAAGGGATTTTCCGCGATGGCTTGCTCGGTGATCCGGTAGCGTGCTGCCAGCAACCCCAGTGCTTTCTCGGCATTGCCCTCACGCGCCGCCAACAGCACCTGCTGACGCAGGCCATGACTGGCGTCCCAGCGGGTCTGCCCACGCAGGCGCTTGAGCACCACGGTATTGACTGACTGGGCGGTGAGGTCGGTAATGCCGGCCATGGCCGGGAAGCGGCCAGCCAACCCTTCGATCACGTTGTCGCTGGCACCGAACAGGCTGCCGATCGCATCTGCCTTGTCCTTGAACGGGTTGAACGGCGCCAGGGCGGTGTAGAGCGGGCTGTCGTGCTGATCCAGCCACTGCTCAAGGCGTTTGAGCCGCTGATCCTGTGCTTCGGTACCGGGCGCTGGCTGGCCCATCGGCTGAATCAGCAGCGCCAGTGAAATTTCCAGCCCACGGGCGGACGCGATTTCATCACGGTCGTAACAGGCCAAGGCCGCAGCCAGGCTGTAGGGGTTATCGACATGCTGGGGTTCGGCGGTCCCGAGCCAGGCGTCATGATCGTTGCTGGCTTGCAAGGCCTGGTTGCGCAACGCGACGATGCGGCGTCCCAGCTCGTCACGCTCGGTCAGGAAGCGCCGGTACTTGGCGAGGTCGAGGCGCTGTGCCAGGCGTGCGCCGTTGGGGGAGTAGTCTTCGTGGGTGAGCGCCTGAAAACGTGACTCGGACGGCGACAGGGCGGGGCCGCGGCGTTGCGTGCCAAGGCGGAACTCGGCGAGGTCCACTGAAGGTGCATCGGCCGGGTACAGGCTTTCCAGCGTCTTGTTCAGCAGCATGGCTACCAGGTTGCGATGGTGGAAATCGCGGCTTTGCACGCTCAGCTGTTCGGCATCCAGCTTGTAGCACGCCGGCACGCTTTCCTGTTCGGGCCCTTGTGCAGGCTTCGTGTGTTCCAGCTGCTCGGCGGGCATCAGGTCGCGCAGTTGGTGCTGGTAGGCCGACACCGTCAGGCTCAGGTCCAGGGCCATGCCTTCGGCATCGGCGAGCGCCACCACTACCGGTACCTTCGGCTGGGTGTAGGGGTAGTGGCGGCCGATGGCGACGAGGTTGCCGATGGGCAAGGTTTCGTTGATCGGGTCGCTGCTCCAGGTCAGGGGCATGCGCCGTTCGGTGGGCTTGAAGTCTTCGACCCAGGTTTGCAGGGCACTGACCGGCAAGACATGGGGCTGGGTTGACGGGGCCTGGTTGCCGGCTATCAGTTCGGCCATGTCCAGCTGGCGCATATGCCGTTTGCGCAGGGCTGGCGAACCGGTGATACGAGCAGTCATGGCGTTGGTCCACAGGTGTGGGCTATAGCCGATCCACACTTCCTTGGCGGTATCCGGGCAGGTGTCGGCCCACACCCAGCCCATGGTCCGGCTGGACAGGTAGCGATCACGCAGGTGGTAGTCGTCCAGCCCGCTGTAGCGCAGTTCCTTGTACAGGCCGGCGCCGACGTACTCGTGAATGACCAGCTTCTCGCCCAGGGCGCCTTTCATGAACACGTAGACATAGCCCGGGCGCAGCGCGCGCAGGGTGTAGGCGGAGTGTTGCAGCGGCCCGAAGCCTTGTTCCAGGTTGAAGCCTGCATCGGCATAGCGGCAGGCGGGCATGTCGCCGGTGCGTGGCACGATGGCATAGCGCACTGGCAGGATGGGGATGCGTGCGCTACAGGAAGGGCCGGAAGTAGCACTGCTTACGGAGGCATTACTCATGCGAGTTCCTTGCTCAAAGAGCAGCCTTTTCGGACCCTAGGCGTAAAGTGGCCTGTTCCAGTACTGAAAAGACTGAAATATCGGTTGGCTGATACTTTTACGGAGGTGCTGACGTTTCGCTTTTTGTTACGTGCTTCACGCTGGAATGTAGGGTTCTTGCTTGTATTGTAGGAAATGTCTTACTTAGTTGATGAAGTAAGAAGGTGATCTGGTTGTTGGCTTTGAGTGAAAGACAATGCCCCGATTTCCACTTCTTGGTCGAGGTGGAAAGTGTAAGATTTTATTTGGATGGATTTATGTTTCGCTGACGCAGTTGTGCGACTGGAAAGATGGATTATTTTTGTAGGACGTATCTTACTTATGAAGTTGTTTATATACTTTCAGTTCTTGCACTTGGCCATCACCACCTGGCAAGTTTTGGGTGTGCCCCCCGAGCGGGTGGCATAGCGTATGCAATTGGTCATTGATTTCTGCCGGGCATTGCTCAGGGTATTGCCCCAGGCCAGGCCGCCTTCGCCGGTAGTGGGGACGGCTTTGGCGAAACAGTTGGAGCCCACTGCAGGCGTGGCGTAGCGGGCCTTGCTGGCTTTGCTGGAGCAGCCAGCGGTGAGCGCCAGGCTAAGGGCGAGCAGGGTGGTCAGCGCCAAGGACGCGTTCGGGTGGATCGCTTTTCTGCTCATGTGTTCCCCCTTCGTTTACCGGGCGGCTAATGACTTGCAGGATATTTCATTCTAGCGAAGCGGTGAACTATCGCGTCGCCAAGAGCCTGGCTCACACTTGCAAAGATTGCACCCCGTTGTAGGAGCGGCTTTAGCCGCGAACACCGGCAAAGCCGGTGCCATGCACCGCGCTGGCTTCTTCGCGGGCAAGCCCGCTCCTACACGTATTGCGCAAGCTTCGGGCTCACGCGGTACGTGGGAGCGGCTTTAGCCGCGAACACCGGCAAAGCCGGTGCCATGCACCGCCCTGGGTTCTTCGCGGGCAAGCCCGGCGCCCGGTAAGGCCGTCCCCGCAAGGCATGGGATTGCCTGTAATCAGAACCGGTAGTTGAAGCTGGCTTCCAGTGTGCGCGGTGCACCTGGGGTGACCAGGTCTACCGAGCCGTGCGCCGAGGCGTAGTAGTCGCGGTCGAACACGTTCTTCAGGCGCAGCGCGGCGTCCCACTGCTGCACACCGTACAGCAGCGCGGCGTCGAAGGTGGTATAGCCCGGCATCACCACCACGTTGTCGAGTGCGGTGTAGCGTTCGTCGACGTAGTTGGCGCCGGCAGCCACGCGCCATTCCGGAGTCAGGGTACGCACCAGCCAGACGTTGGCGCTGTTACGCGGCGTCAGGGTTGGAGTTTGGCCTTCGTTGGCCACGCCGTTGGTCTTGCTGTTGGACTTGGTGATCTCGGCATCCAGGTAGGCGTAACCGGCGTAGACCTGCCACTTGTCCGTCAGCTGCCCGCTGACGGTGGCTTCGAAGCCGTCGGTACGTTGTTCACCCGCCAGCACGGTCAGGTTGGGGTTGGCCGGGTCGGCAGTCTTCATGTTGGTGCGCTCCAGGCGGAACACTGCAGCAGTCACCGACAGGCGGCTGTCGAGCAGGTCCCACTTGGCGCCGATTTCGTAGTTGGTGGTTTCTTCCGGCTCCAGATGCTGGTTGGTCGGGCTCACCGCGAACACCTCGCCCGAAGGCTGGTAGCTGCGGCTGACCGACACGTAGTAGGACTGGATGGCGTCTGGCTGATATACCAGGCCGGCACGCGGGCTCCAGGTCTTGTCGGTACGGTCGAGGTCGACGTTCTGCACGCGGTCGTCGTCGTACTCCTGGCCGAAGATGTCATAGCGCACGCCGACCAAGGCCTTCCAGTGCTCGTTCAGCTCGATCATGTCCTGCAGGTACAGGCCGGTGGTCTGCTGGAAGTTGGTGCCCTGGGACGACAGGTTGGCGGCGTGCTCCGGCACCGGCACCAAGGCGTCGCGGTATACCGGCACTTGGGCCACGTTGTTCTGGCTCAACACGCGCTGGTACTTGTCCTGGAAGCCCACTTCCACGCCATACAGCAGGTTGTGCTGCATGCCGGCCAGTTGCGCCTGCTGCTTGAGCTCGGTCTGGTTGAACACGCCGTACTCGTCACGCGCAACGTTGCCGCGGTTGAGCTTGACCAGCAGTTCGCCGTTGGGCGCGGTAACGAAGCGCGTCGGGGTGCTGTCGGCCAGGGTGTTGTTGCGGTCCAGGTCGTAGCGGTAGTAACGGCTGGTGTTGGTCAGGGTGAAGTCGTCGTTGATGCGGTAGTCCAGGCTGGCGGTCAACGAGAACACTTCGCTGCGGGCGTAGTCCTGGTCGGCATCGCCGGAACCGAAGCGCTTGCCGCGGTCCACGTCCACCGGGCGATTGCCCAGGGCCGGGATGCCGAAGTCGATCAGGCGCTTGTCGTATAGGTAGGTGGCGCCCAGGTTCAGTTCCAGGTCGTCGGACAGGCGGAAGTAGGCCGATGGTGCGATGGCCTTGCGATCGATGTAGCCATCGTCGCGGAAGGTATCGCTGTCTTCGAATGCACCGGTCATGCGGTAGGCCTGGTTGCCCTGCGGGTCGGCCCAGCCGGTGTCGAACTGGGTGCGGCGCTTGCCCTCGCTGTCGAAGCTCATGCCGACTTCGCGCTTGGGCGTGAAGCTTGGCTTCTTGCTGATGCTGTTGATCAGGCCGCCCGAAGAACCACGGCCATACAGCACGGCAGCCGGGCCCTTGATGACCTCGACACGCTCAATGTTGGACAGGTCGCGGAAATACAGGGCGTCGTCGCGCACGCCGTCGATGTACATGTCGCCAATGGCGCTGAAGCCGCGAATGGTCACCTGGTCGCGCTGGCCATCGCCGTTGGACATGCCGATGCCGGGCACGTTCTTCAGCACGTCTTCCATGGACTGCGCACCCTGGTCCTTGATCACACTCTCGGGCACGACGTTGACGGTTTGCGGGATATCGCGCAGCGGTGCATCGACTTTCAAGGCGCTGCGGCTTTCACCGGCCTTGTAGCTTTGCTGCTCGTAGGCGCTGGTGATGGCAGTGGCGGGGAGGGCGAGGGAGCCCTGAGCTTCGGTTTGAACGGCAGCGTGAACAGCAGGTACAACCAGCAGGCCCAGCATGGAAATGGATGCCGGGGCAACAGACCTTTTTGCCATTACAGGTGACTCTTTGTTGTTTTCGAAGGTCACGAATAGTAATGATTTGTAAATGTAAAGCAAGTGTAAAGAGTTCGCATTTGCTGTTGCAAGGATTTCCATGACGAAAATGCGCCGGAATGGGTCGCGTGAGAAGTGCCGGCAAGGCGGCAGGTAATGGCTATGCTTGTTAGCGCGTAAACATTTCCCGCACCTATTCGGTCTTGATTACATGGAAGCAGGCCTATGAACCCAATTCGTTCTCTCGCTCGTGCTGTTGCCCTTGCCACACTGGGCTCTGCCGCCAGTTTCACGGCGCAGGCTGCCGGTATCCCTATCGGCAGCGAGGCGCTGGAAAGCCACGTCACCACGCAGGTCACGGCCATCGACCTGGCCACCCGCCAGGTTACGGTGAAAGGCCCTGACGAGAAGAAGGATGTGACCTTCCAGCTGACCGAGAAGGCCAAGGCGCTGCCCAACCTCAAGGTGGGTGACCAGGTCGACATCTATGTGACCCGCGCAGTGGCCTATGTGCTGAATCCTGAAGTGGGTGGGGCGCCGAAGGCGAGCGAAGAGTCCGGAACCATTCGTGCAACCGAGCAAAACCCCAACCCGGGCGGCGAGGCATTCCGCCAGGTCAAGGTCACGTCACAGATCAAGAAGATCGACCTCAAGAAGCATGAAGTCAGCCTGCTGCCACCAGAGGGCAAGCTGCAGGTGGTCAAGGTCGAGAACCCTGACCTGCAGGCACGCATGAAAAACCTCAAGGTCGGCCAGACGGTCGACGCGATCTACACCGAAGTGCTGCGCGTCGAAACCTCGCGCTAACGCCTCATTGGGGAAGACTGCGGGTTGCCCGCGTATGGATCCGCCGTGATGCCTTGCATGATGGCGGATACCGTTCGAACAGCTGGAGCACCCAGTCGGGCCGAGTCTTGCTGGCATCATTGAGCCAATTGGCAACCGAGTCCTGGGCATACTTGTCGGCTTCGGCCAGGCGGGGTACCAACAGCGGCTCGGCCACTTCCGGTGCCTGTTTGAGTGCGGCGATGTGTTCGCACCAGACCCCACGAGGGCGCAGCACCTCGACGCAGAAACGGCGCACCAACGGGTTTTTGTCACCCGCATGCTGGCCGAGCAAGGCCAGTGCGCCTTCCAGTTCTTGGGCTAGGCGCGGGCGCAGGGCCATCCAGGCCCACTCGCGGACGCCGAAATGTTCATCCTGAGCAAAACGTAACTGGGCCAGTAATGCCGCCTCAAGGTTGAGCGAGCGCGACAGGTGTGCCTGAGCGAAAGCCGCCCAACTGCGAAGCGTATCGGAGCGGTGTGCGCTGCAGTACTCGAAAACTTGCTGACGCTGGTGCGCCGGGGCTTGTTCCAGCCACTGCCCAAGGGTGAGCCCGATGGCTGCGATCTTTTTCGACAGGCCCAGCGTCTGGCTGGCTTCGGCGGTGGCGGCCAACTGCTGGGCCAGGGTGGTGGGCAGCTCACTGGCCACTGCATGGGCCACGGTCAGTTGGTTCACTGCCAGGCATTCGGCCAGGTTGCGGGTTGCTAGTTGTCCGTGATCAATCAGGGTTTTGCGTTCATCTGTCATCGAATGTGCTCCATCACATACGGTATTCGTTGGGTTCCAGTCGTGGCTCCCCCGGCATGTCCTGGGGCGTCGCGGCTGGGCTGCATCCTAGTCCAATCGACAGAAATCGTAAGCTGATATCCATTTGGCGAATGATTGGCGTGCACACTTTCAATTTCCATAGATGCAGGGAATTTACCGATCATGGCCTGAACCTTTTTCAGGAACGAGACTGCCATGTTCAGTAAAACCCTGTGCCTGCTGGCACTTCCCTTTGCCTTGGCGCTGCTTGCCGGTGCCGTGCTGCCGTTTCAGGCGGCAGGCAACGCTGCTGTCGGCCGGGCGCTGGGGCATTGGTTATGGGGGGCGTTCACCTCGTTGACGGTCAGTTCGGTGGTGGTGATCGCCGCGTTGCTGGTTCTCAGGGTGCCGGCGCCGGATTTGGGCAAGGCGATGCAGGGGCCTTGGTGGCTATGGATCGGGGGTGTGCTGGGGGCGATGTACGTGGCCGGTGCCGCAGCGCTCACCCCTAAGCTGGGGGCGGCGGGGTTCCTGGTACTGGTGGTGGCGGGGCAGATCATCACGGCCGTTCTTGCCGACCATTTCGGGGTGATGGGGCTGGCGGGCAAGCCGCTCAACCTGGCCAGGCTGGCGGGTGTGCTGTTGATCCTGTGCGGTGTATTGCTGGTGCAGGGCACCTGGGCCGTGCCTTCGCCTGCCAGTACCACTGCGGTGGTCAAGCAGCCAGAAGGCTGATCAGTGCCCTGGCTGGCTGCAGGCCCACACGGTTTCACGCAGCCAGCGATGCCCAGGGTCGCTGTCCTTGCGGCTGTGCCAGGCCTGTTGGTAGTCGAAAGCAGGAATCGCCAGTGGCGGCTCGAACTGGCGTAACGCCTTGTGCGGGTGCAGTGAGCCCACCGCGCGGCTGGCCACGGTAAGGATCAGGTCGGTACCGGCCAGCACCTCGACTGCCGCGCTCCAGTGCGGCAAGGCCAAGGCAATTCGGCGGCGCAGGCCCAGGGCAGCGAGCGCACGTTCGATTTCATCGAAGGCATCCGGGCGCATGGCCATCAACACATGCGGGCGCGCCAGCCAGTCTTCCAGGGCCAGGCCGCCGCTGGCCGGTAGCACCTGGCGGTCGGCAACGCTGATGAAACTGTCAGCGAACAGCGGCTGGGCGGTGATCGCCTGGGGCAGATCGGGAAAGATGCCCAGGGCCAGGTCCAGTTCACCATCGAGCAGCTGGGCCAGCATGGTCTCGCGGCTGGCCTGGCTGATGGCCAGGTCCACCCCTGGCGCGACTTGGCGCAGGTGGCGCAGCAGGGACGGCAGGATGATGCGCGAGGAGTAGTCGGACAGCGACAGCCTGAAACGGCGTTGGGCTTTGGCCGGCTCGAACTGCGGGGCGGCCAGCAGGCCGTTTAGGTTGCCCAGTGCGTCTTGAAGCGGCCTGGCCAGCGATTGGGCGCGGGAGGTCAGGGCCATGCGGCCGTTCTGGCGGACCAGCAAGGGGTCGTCGAAATGCTTACGCAACTGCGCCAAGGCATGGCTTACCGCCGGTTGGCTGCGGTGCAGGCGCAGGGCGGCGCGGGTCACGTGCTTTTCGCTGAGCAGGGCGTGCAGGGCGAGGAGCAGGTTGAGGTCGATCTTGCGCAGCTCATCCATGGGATGAATGGCCTCTATAGAATCTGGCGGCTTTGATCAGCTTACCAAATGATTGAGCCTTGCACGGTCACTGTAGGAGCGGCCTTGTGTCGCGATGGGCCGCAAAGTGGCCCCGGATTTTCAGCTGCGCAGCAGATTTCGCTGGGGCCGCTTTGCGGCCCATCGCGACACAAGGCCGCTCCTACAAGGACCGCGTCATCTGTCGGGGTTATACTCCCAAGCCGTTTCACTGTTATCCGAGTATTTCGATGGGTCTTTCCGCAACTGCCACACCTGAACCGCGTCGCCTCGGCGCGCCTTTGATTGCCTTGGCCCTGCTGCTGGCCGGTGCCTGGTTCCTCAACCTCAACGCTGGCTTCAAGCAGGTGTTACTGCTGCTCGTTGGCGCGGCGCTTGGCCTGACGTTGTATCACGCCGCCTTCGGCTTCACCTCGGCCTGGCGGGTGTTCATCAATGAGCGGCGAGGTGCAGGCCTGCGTGCGCAGATGGTGATGCTGACCCTGGCCGTGCTGTTGTTCTTCCCGGCGCTGTCGGCGGGCAGCCTGTTCGGCAACCCGGTCACCGGCCTGGTAGCCCCGGCCGGCGTGTCGGTGGTGTTCGGTGCGTTCATCTTCGGCATTGGCATGCAGTTGGGCGGCGGCTGTGCGTCGGGCACACTGTTCACTGTGGGCGGGGGTAATGCACGCATGCTGGTGACCTTGTTGTTCTTCATCATTGGCTCGGTCACCGCCACCCACCATGCCGACTGGTGGTTTGCCTTGCCGTCGTTTCCGGCTACCTCGATCCTACAGGCCTGGGGTGTAGGGCCGGCGCTGCTGGTGAGCCTGGCTGTATTCGGGCTAGTCGGCTGGGCCACCGTGGTGCTGGAGAAGCGCCGGCATGGCGCACTGGAGGCACCGCTTGCCAGCCAGCACCAGGGCCTGCGCCGCTTCCTGCGTGGCCCTTGGCCGTTGTTGTGGGGCGCGATTGCCTTGGCACTGCTGAACTACGCGACGTTGGCGCTGGCGGGGCGGCCGTGGGGCATTACTTCGGCCTTCGCCTTGTGGGGCGCAAAGGTCCTCAACGGGCTGGGCGTGGATGTCGGCAGCTGGGTTTTCTGGCAGGCACCGGCCAATGCCAAGGCCTTGGCCGCGCCGTTGTGGCAGGACATCACTACCGTAATGGACTTGGGCATTGTGCTGGGTGCATTGCTGGCGGCGGGCCTGGCCGGACGCTTTGCCCCGAGCCTGAAAATTCCGTTGCCGTCGTTGGTAGCTGCGGTGATTGGCGGCCTGCTGCTGGGCTACGGTTCGCGCCTGGCTTACGGCTGCAACATCGGTGCGTACTTCAGTGGCATCGCCTCAGGCAGCGTGCATGGCTGGTTGTGGCTGGTGGCGGCCTATGCCGGTAACCTGATCGGTGTGCGACTGCGCCCATTGTTCTTCGCCGGGGAGCGCCGCCCTGCGGTACTGAGCGGCTGCTGAAGCGTATTGCTGCAAGGGATGCAGAAATCATCTGCATCCCGCCTGATTGTTCAACTTTTCCTACCTGTTTAGCCTGACTCGAACACTCATCCAGCAGGATTCGATCATGGCTAACCGCATCATCCTCAACACCACCGGCACTGCCGATGTCATGCAGCTGGAACACATACACGCGCAAGTGCCAAGGCCCGGCCAGGTCTGGCTGGAGCAGACGACCATGGGCGTGAACCCGCTGGACGTGTTGCAGCGCAAGGGCGGTGCACCGCTGGCATTGCCGTCCGGTCTGGGCCTGGAGGGCGCAGGCCGGGTCGCCGCCATCGGTGATGGGGTACACAACGTGCAAGTGGGGGACCGGGTCGCCTATGCAATGGGGCCAGTCGGCGCCTATGCCAGTGGCCGCCTGTTCCCGGCCGAGCGCCTGGTCAAGCTGCCGTCGCAACTGGATGACCAGGCAGCGGCTGCGGTGCTGTTCAAAGGCATCACGGCGCAATACCTGCTGAAATCCACCTATGCCGTAGGGCCGGGCACCCAGGTACTGTTGTATGGTGCAGCCGGCGCCTTGGGCCAACTGATGGCGCCTTGGGCGCGGCATTTGGGGGCTACGGTGATCGGCGTAGTGTCGCGCCCGCAAAGCGTGGCACGGGCGCAGGCGGCGGGCTGTCACCATGTGCTGGTATTCGACGCGGCAACGCTGGCCGGCCAAGTGCGCGAGCTGACCCGCGGGCAAGGGGTGGACGTGGCCTATGATTGTGTCGGCAAGGTGTCGCTGGAAGCCTCTCTGGACAGCCTGCGGGTGCGTGGCCTGCTGGTTTCGTTCGGCGGCACCTCAGGCGCCCCGGCGGCCATCGAGGTAGCCACGCTGAATGCCAAGGGCTCGCTGTACCTGACCCGGCCTTCGCTGGCGGCACACACCCGCACGGTTGACGAATACCAGCAACGCGCCGCCGATGTGCTGGCGGCGGTCGCCGAGGGTATCATCCAGCCTCGGGTCTGGCGCAGCTACCCGCTGGCCGAAGCGGCCAGGGCCCACGGGGACCTGGAGCAAGGGCTGTCGGAGGGCGCGCTGGTCCTTACTGCCTGATCTCTGATCCCACTGCCTTGTGCCGAGCCTTGCCATGGATGCCTTTGATAGCCGCCGCGCCGATGAACTTGCCACCTTGCTGGCCCTGCATGAGCAGGGGTCGTTTGCCGCTGCCGGGCGGCAGTTGGCGCGCCACCCCACGGTGCTGTCGAAGCGCCTGAGCGCACTGGAGGCGCGCCTGGGCATTCGCCTGGTGGAGCGCAGCACGCGGCAGTTGCGCTTTACCGATGAGGGCGCGCGGCTAGTGGCCAAGGTGGGCGAGGCCAACCGGCTGATCGCCGAGGCGGAGCAGGAGGCGGCTGAGGGTGCGGCAACGGTACGTGGCCGCCTGCGTCTCGCGTTGCCGGCAGCCATGGGCCGGCGTTGGTTGAGCGGGATGCTAGCCGACTTCGTGCTGGCCTATCCGCAGGTGACGGTGGAGGCTGAGTATGCCGACCGTTTCGTCGACCTGATCGGCGAGGGCTTCGACGCTGCGATTCGCATTGGTGAGCTGGCAGATAATCGCCTGGTGGCCAAGAAGTTGTGCGACCACGTGCGCATCCTGTGCGCGTCTCCCGGGTATCTGGTTCGGCATGGTGCGCCTGCGCAGCCGGAAGATTTGTCCGGCCATAATTGCCTGGGCTTCAGTGGCCTGCGTTCATTTCCCGAGTGGCGCTTGATGAGTGGCGGGCAGCAGGTGAACGTCAAGGTCGCCGGCAGCCTGCGCAGCAATGACAACGAAGCGCTGCTGGAGGCGGCGCGGCGTGGCGTGGGTATTCTTGCCGGGGGTGATTGGCTAATGGGTGAGGACCTGGCCAGCGGGCGCCTGCTGCGGGTGCTGCCGCACTGGCAGCTGGACGTGGCGGCAGGCATTTATCTGGTACGGCCGACAGCGCGCCTCAACACTGCCGCCCTGGGCGCCTTGAAAGCCTGGCTGGAACAGCGCTTCAAGGCCGGTGCCCCCTGGCGGCCTTGAAGCGCTCCTACAGGTTTAAAACATAACTAACTGATAAATAACAAATTACCTTTTAGCTACAGCATGCTGTACACACTGCTCGTAGTAGGTCTGCTTGATCGCCGCGGGTTTGATCCGCGAGCGGCTGTTGTAGGTCTGTTCGGTAATGCCGAAAGCGGTCATGCGCATCCACGGTTTGGGGAATTTGCGCACCTGCAGCTTCTTGCGCGTGGCATACAGGGTTACCCCGGAAAGCTTGGCCTGCT
Organism: Pseudomonas sp. NPDC089392; assembly: GCF_044749595.1. Lineage (NCBI taxonomy): Bacteria > Pseudomonadati > Pseudomonadota > Gammaproteobacteria > Pseudomonadales > Pseudomonadaceae > Pseudomonas > Pseudomonas sp. NPDC089392. The sequence continues at coordinate 70,182 of NZ_JBIVIF010000012.1, read as the reverse complement.
GGGCCTCGGCGGCTATCTGCGCACCCCAGCCGCAGGTGTGGCGATCATTCTGGCTCAGCGCCCGAGCCTGGGCGCCGAAAGCGAGCGTGGCCAGCACACAGCCGGCCATCGTTGCTAGAAGTACTCGCATGTTGCTGTCCTAAGCATCTGAAGATGAAGGAAGTTTGCCTTCGCTTTCAGAGGCTGGGGGCCAGCAATTTGCCGTCAGATCGTGGCCATGCGTAGCGGGTTGGCGGCTGGTGTGCGCAAGCTGGCCCAGGCCAGGCTGGCGACCCAGATCACCGACACGCCATAGTTCAGGCGTTGATACAGGCCGAACAACTGGCCGCTTTGTGCCGCCTGGCCCATCAGCGCGACGGTGATGATCGCCAGTACCACGCAGGCCAGGGAGAACAGTGCCAGCCCCTGTGAGCCGGCAATGCGGTTGCCCAACCAGGCCCACAGGGCGCTGGCCAGGGTCAATGACAAGAACATCAGCAGGCCAGACAGGTTATGCAACTGCTGTGAGGTGGACGGCTGCGCCGGTGCGCAACCTTGGTCGCAGGGAAACCAGCCCGTGCCCAAACTGCCGATGCCATGCAGCAGCACCAGGCCTGCACTCAGCAGCGCCAGTTTCGAGCCACGCCAGCGCCGCGCCAGGCCCCATGCAAACAGGGCGAACAAGGCGGCCAACGGGAAGTTGTTGACCAGCGGTGACCAATGGTGGGTCGGCGAGCCTGCAGCGCCGAGCTGGCTCATGGCTTGTTGCAGGTGGCTGTAGCCGGGGTAAGCCTGGGCGGTGAGCCATACACCTGCCAGCAACCAGAGGGGAATCAGCAGGCCGCTGGCGAGCAGCAGGCGGTCTAATGGCTTCATGCTGCGGTTTCCTTCCATGGATGAGTGAGCGTGAAGGCGCACAGTACAGGCTTTTGCGCGCTCTGGACCAGCGCTTCCACGCGTTTTTTTACAGGCTTTGGCCTACAGGCCGAGTAAGAAATACCGCACCGGGAGTATGTGATCGTACAACTGCTTGCGCTATGATGAGCGCTGTCTTTCAAGGTGAAATACAGGGCAATGACAGAGCAGCAGGTACAGGCAAAGACCCGGCGCAAGCCGCGCAGTCTGGCCCAGGAACTGGTCACGGTGCTGACCGAGCGAATTCGCAGTGGCCAGCTCAAGCGCGGCGACAAGCTGCCGACCGAATCGCAGATCATGGCCGAAGAGGGCGTCAGCCGCACCGTGGTGCGTGAGGCGATCTCGCGGTTGCAGGCCGCCGGGCAGGTCGAGACCCGCCACGGCATCGGCACCTTCGTGCTGGACGCGCCGGCTACGGGGGGCTTTCGCATCGACCCGGCGACGGTGGTCACCCTGCGTGAAGTGCTGGCAGTGCTGGAGTTGCGCATTGCCCTGGAGATCGAGTCGGCGGGCCTGGCGGCGCAGCGGCGCAGTGATGAAGAGCTGGCCGGCATGCGTGCGGCGCTGGACGAACTCAACGAAGGGGCTGCCCATGCCACCGATGCGGTATCGGCGGATTTCCAGTTCCACCTGCGCATTGCCCAGGCCAGCGGCAACCACTACTTCGCCGACATCATCAACCACCTGGGCACCAGCATCATTCCGCGTACCCGGCTGAATTCGGCGCGCCTGGCCCATGATGACCAGGCGCATTACATGAGCCGGCTGATGCATGAGCATGAAGCGATCTACGAGGCCATTGCCCGGCGTGACAGCGAAGGGGCGAAGATGGCCATGCGCATGCACCTGAGCAACAGCCGCGAGCGCTTGCGCCAGGCGCATGAAGAGGCTGAGGCGCAAGGGGCCTGAGGCCTTTGTTACCTGTGCTGGCCTCTTCGCGGGTAAACCCGCACAGGGACCCCAAAGGGCTCAAGCCTAAGGTGGTCCCTGTGGGAGCGGGTTTACCCGCGAAGAGGCCGGTACAGGCAAAAGAAAAGCCCCGCCATGTGCGGGGCTTTCTGGTTTCAGGGGGATCAGATCGCCCCTTCACTCCACTGCCCATTCACCAGCCGACGCACCCCCAGCGGGTTGCCATCGCGCAGTGCCTCAGGCAGCAGCGCCTGCGGGTAGTTCTGGTAGCACACCGGGCGCAGGAAGCGGTCGATGGCCAGGGTGCCGACCGAGGTGCCACGTGCATCGGAAGTTGCCGGGTACGGCCCGCCGTGGACCATGGCATCACACACTTCCACCCCGGTCGGGTAACCGTTGACCAGGATCCGCCCGACTTTCTCTTCCAGCAGCGGCACCAGCCAGGCAAAGGCCTCGAAGTCCTCCGGCTCGCCGATCAGGGTGGCGGTCAGCTGGCCACGCAGGCCGAGCAGGGCGGCGCGCAGCTGGTCGTTGTCCTGCACTGCCACGGCCACGGTGGTGGGGCCGAACACTTCTTCCTGCAGCAGCGGATCAGACTCGACCAGCAAACGGGCATCGGCCTTGAACAGCTGGGCACGGGCCTGGCTGCCTTCCTGCGCCTGGCCGGCCAGGTGCTCGATACCGGCGTGGGCGTGCAGGTGCTCCAGGCCGCCGACGTAACTGCGCAGGCCGCCGGCGTTGAGCATGGTCTGCCCGGCCTGTTGGTCCAGGTGTTGCCCCAGGTCGGCCAGCAGCTGGCTGTACTGCGGCGACTGCAGGCCGATCACCAGGCCTGGGTTGGTGCAGAACTGCCCGGCACCCATGCACACGGAGCCAGCCAGTTCGCGGGCGATGGCCTCGCCACGCTTGGCCAGGGCGCCCGGCAGGATGATCACCGGGTTGATGCTGGACATCTCGGCGAACACCGGGATTGGCTGCGGGCGCTCGGCGGCCATGCGGCACAGGGCGTCGCCGCCTTTCAGCGAGCCGGTGAAGCCAACCGCCTGGATAGCCGGGTGTTTGACCAGCCACTCGCCCACGCCGCCACCGAAGACCATGTTGAACACACCCTTGGGCATGCCGGTACGCTCGGCGGCACGCACGATGGCGCAGCCGACCAGGTCGGCGGTGGCCATGTGGCCGCTGTGCGCCTTGAACACCACCGGGCAGCCGGCGGCCAGTGCCGCTGCGGTGTCGCCACCGGCGGTGGAGAAGGCCAGCGGGAAGTTGCTGGCGCCGAACACGGCGACCGGGCCGACGCCGATGCGCATCTGGCGCAGGTCTACGCGGGGCAGCGGCTGGCGCTCGGGCAGGGCCAGGTCGATGCGTGCGCCGAGGTAATCACCACGGCGCAGCACTTGGGCAAACAGGCGCATCTGGCCGCTGGTACGGCCGCGCTCGCCCTGGATGCGGGCGGCGGGCAGGGCGGTTTCGCGGCAGACGATGGCGACGAAGGCGTCGTCCAGTTCGTCCAGCTCGGCGGCGATGGCGTCGAGGAACTCGGCGCGGCGTGCAGGTTTGAGGTTGCGGAATTCGACGAAGGCGGCAGCGGCCGCCTTGGCGGCCTGGTCCACTTCGCTTTCGGTGGCTTGGGCAAAGCTGTAAGGCAAGGCTTCGCCAGTGCTGGCGTCCAGGCTCTGCAGGCGCTGTGGGCCAGCGGCGCTGCGCTGGCCGGCGATGAAGTTGTGGCCGAGGATTTCAGGCATGGGGTGCTCCTGTAGAGAGTTGTGAAGGAAGAGAACTTGCTTGCGGAGTTTGCTCGGGCCCTGTGGGAGCGGGTTCACCCGCGAACACCGGCGAAGCCGGTGCCATGCACCGCGTTGGATTCTTCGCGGGTGAACCCGCTCCCACAGGGATCGCGACTCACTGTGAGACCGAGCAAGCTTGGGGCATCAGGTAATCGGTGCCGGGTTGAACAGGGTGATGTCGTTGTGCAAACGGTGCTGTTCGGCCCAGGTCTGTTTGCGGCCGCTGGCCACATCCAGGTAGTAATGGAACAGCTCCCAACCCAGCTCCTCGATGGTCGAGCGGCCGCTGGCGATGCGCCCGGCGTCGATGTCGATCAGGTCGGGCCAGCGCTGGGCCAGCTCGCTACGGGTGCACACCTTGACCACTGGCGCCATGGCCAGGCCATACGGGGTGCCGCGGCCAGTGGTAAACACATGCAGGTTCATGCCGGCAGCCAGCTGCAGGGTACCGCAAACAAAATCGCTGGCCGGGGTGGCGCAGAAGATCAGGCCCTTGCGCTTTACCCGCTCGCCCGGGCCGAGTACGCCCTGGATGGCGCCGCTGCCAGACTTGACGATCGAACCCAGGGACTTCTCGACGATATTCGACAAGCCGCCTTTCTTGTTGCCCGGCGTGGTGTTGGCGCTGCGGTCGGCGGCGCCTTGCTGCAAGTAGCGGTCGTACCAATCCATTTCACGTACCAGTGCATCGGCGACGTCCTGGTTTTCCGCGCGGGAGGTCAGCATGTAGATGGCGTCGCGTACTTCAGTCACTTCCGAGAACAGCACGGTGGCGCCGGCGCGTACCAGCAGGTCGGCGGCGTAGCCCAGCGCCGGGTTGGCGGTGATGCCCGAGAAGGCGTCGCTGCCTCCGCACTGCATGCCGAGGATCAATTCGCTGGCCGGTACGGTTTCGCGGCGGCGCTGGTCGAGTTTTTTCAGGCGTGTTTCGGCCAGTTCCATGATCTGTTCGATCATTTCCACAAAGCCCAGGCTAGCGTCCTGCAGGCGGTACAGCCATGGCTCGCTGAGGTCCACCGACGGGTCATTGTCGTGCATCACCTGGCCGGCCTGCAGTTTTTCGCAGCCCAGGCTGATGACCAGCGCCTCGCCACCCAGGTTGGGGTTGCGCGCCAGGTTGCGCACGGTGCGGATCGGGATATAGGCATCGCGGGCGTTGATTGCCACGCCGCAGCCATAGCTGTGGGTGATGGCCACCACGTCATCGACATTGGGGTACTTGGGCAGCAGTTCGCTGCGAATGCGTTTGACCGCATGCTCCAGCACGCCGGTCACGCATTGCACTGTGGTGGTGATGCCGAGGATGTTGCGGGTGCCGACGGTGCCGTCGGCGTTACGGTAGCCTTCGAAGGTGAAGCCATCCAGCGCTGGCAGCGGCTGCGGAACGGCGTCGCAACGCGGCAGGCTGTCCAGCTCGGGGGCAGCAGGCATGGCCAGTTGGCTCTCCTGCACCCAGCTGCCCTGGCGCAAGTCTTCCAGCGCATAGCCAATGATTTGCCCGTAGCGGCGCACCGGCTCGCCCTTGGCGATGGCCACGGTGGCGACCTTGTGGCTTTGTGGCACGCCTTCGACCAGGGTCAGGCCGTCGGCAAAACGGGCGCCTTCGCCCAGGCCGCCGTCGTTGACCACCACCACGACATTGTCGTCGTCGTGCAGGCGGACGTAGCGGGGCGAGTCGGAATGTTCGATCAACTGCATGGTTGGGCCCTACTTGTCAGGTTCTCAGGCTTTTTGTACATCCGCCCGCACCAGGGTTACCGGCGCGGGCGTGTTCACTCAGTGTCGCGAGCTGGCCAGTTCGCTGTTGGCGGCAGGCTCAGCCTGTGGCTTTGGGGCATCATCGCGCAGCTCGATACGCTTGATCGGGCCGACGATCACCAGGTAGCTGAATACCGCTACCAGGGCGTTGGCGCCCACATACACCAGGGCCCACTTGAACGAGCCGGTGGCGCTGATGATGTAGCCGATCACGATTGGCGTGGTGATCGAGGCGATGTTGCCGAAGGTGTTGAACAGGCCGCCCGACAGCCCGGCAATCTGCTTGGGCGAGGTGTCGGCGACTACCGCCCAACCCAGTGCGCCGATGCCTTTGCCGAAGAATGCCAGGGTCATGAAGCCGACCACCATCCACTCGGCGTCCACGTAGTTGCAGAACACCATGGTGGTAGACAGCAGCAGGCCGCAGACGATCGGCAGTTTGCGCGAGAACGTCAGCGAGTTGCCACGGCGCAGCAGCCAGTCCGAAATCACGCCACCCAGCACACCACCGATGAAACCGCAAATCGCCGGCAGCGAGGCGATGAAGCCGGCCTTGAGGATGGTCATGCCACGTTCCTGCACCAGGTACACCGGGAACCAGGTCAGGAAGAAGTAGGTGATGGCGTTGATGCAGTACTGGCCCAGGTATACGCCCAGCAGCATGCGGCTGGTCAGCAGTTGCTTGATGTAGCCCCATTTCGGGCCGTCGTTGCCGCGCTTCTGGTCCATGTCCACCAGGCCACCGTTCTGCTCGATGTGCTCGAGTTCGGCCGGGCTGATGCGCGGGTGCTGCCTGGGGTTGTGGATAGTCTTCAGCCACACCATGGAGAACACGATGCCCAGTGCGCCCATGACCACGAATACATGCTCCCAGCCGAAGCTGAACACGATCCAGCCCATGATGGGCGCGAACAGTGCGGTGGCGAAGTATTGCGCCGAGTTGAAGATGGCTGATGCGGTGCCGCGTTCCTGGGTCGGGAACCAGGCCGCGACGATGCGCGCGTTGCCCGGGAACGACGGGGCTTCGGCGAAACCGACCAGGAAGCGCAGGGTGAACAACGTCACCACCGCCCAAGCCACCGGCAAGCCACCGACAAACCCCTGCAGCAGGGTGAACAGCGACCAGGTGAAGATGCTGAAGGCGTAGACGTTCTTGGAGCCGAAGCGATCGAGCAGCCAGCCACCAGGAATCTGGCCAGCCACGTAAGCCCATCCGAAGGCGGAGAAGATATAACCGAGGGTTACGGCGTCAATGCCGAGGTCTTTCTGCAGGCTGGAGCCTGCGATTGCGATGGTAGCGCGGTCGGCATAGTTGATCGTGGTCACCAGAAACAGCATGAACAGGATCAGGTAGCGCACATGCGTCTTTTTAGTCGCTTGCATGCTGGCAATACTCCCACTAGTTATTTTTGTGCGGGCTCACGAATTGTAACCGGAGTGGGGGCTTCCCACTCCGGGTGCGGCAAGGGCAGGCCGCGGGGGTCGCTTATTGCGGACCCATCTTGTCCATAAGGGCTGCGAGCATTTCGTACTCTTCGGCAGTCAGGTCGGTCAGCGGGGTGCGTACCGGGCCGGCGTCGTAACCGGCGATCTTGGCGCCGGCCTTGACGATGCTCACGGCGTAACCGGCCTTGCGGTTACGGATGTCCAGGTACGGCAGGAAGAAATCGTCGATCAGCTTGGCCACGGCGGCGTGGTCGTCACGGGCGATGGCGTTGTAGAAGTCCATGGCCGTCTTCGGTACGAAGTTGAACACGGCGGAGGAGTACACCGGCACGCCCAGGGCTTTGTAGGCGGCAGCATACACTTCGGCGGTCGGCAGACCACCCAGGTAGCTGAAGCGGTCGCCCAGGCGGCGACGGATCGACACCATCAGTTCGATGTCACCCAGGCCGTCCTTGTAGCCGATCAGGTTCGGGCAGCGCTCGGCCAGCTTTTCCAGCAGGTCGGCGTTCAGGCGGCAGACGTTGCGGTTGTAGACCACCACACCGATCTTCACCGATTTGCACACGGCTTCGACGTGGGCGGCAACACCGTCCTGGCTGGCTTCGGTCAGGTAGTGCGGCAGCAGCAGCAGGCCCTTCGCACCCAGGCGCTCGGCTTCTTGTGCGTACTCGATGGCCTGGCGGGTGGAGCCACCGACGCCAGCGAGGATCGGTACCGAAGTGGCACAGGTGTCGACGGCGGTCTTGATCACCTGGCTGTATTCGCTGGCGGCCAGGGAGAAGAACTCACCGGTACCACCGGCGGCGAACAGGGCGCTGGCGCCGTATGGGGCCAGCCATTCCAGGCGCTTGATGTAGCCAGCCTGGTTGAAGTCGCCCTGGGCGTTGAAGTCGGTGACCGGGAAAGACAGCAGGCCGTGGGAGAGGATGGATTTAAGTTCTTGAGGATTCATTGTTGTTGGCATCCTGTGGCGCTTGGGTGAAGGGTGTTGTTCTGTGTTGGAGGTAAGTTATCGTACAACTAGTGCGATGACTAGTCCCTTTTGAGAAAATTTTTTGTGGGCTCAAGATGCATGTCTTGGCATTTGCAGCGCCTATCAGACCGAGCGCCGCCCGCGCGGCGCTTCGCGGCACAAGGCCGCTCCCACATCTGTTTCGGGCCAATTATTCCTGTGACATAGGCGCGCGCACCCTTGGTGCATGACAGGAAATTGAAGAAGAACAGGTGTGCAACCCACAATATCGAAGGGAACAAACAGGGCGGGCAGAGGTGAAGGCCCAGGAGAGACTGGCCCGAAACAGATGTGGGAGCGGCCTTGTGCCGCGAAGCGCCGCGCGGGCGGCGCTCGATCTCAAGGGCGCTAAAAATGTAACGACGACCACATAGCAGTCATCGTATCTCTTGGGGGAGGAAAAAACGATCGCGGAGACAGGCACAAGCCCGCCGCCCGATTCCACGGGAAGTGTTCTGGGACCAGCAGAGGGTGACCGGGGAAACGGGGGCGGCCTTGCGCCGCCCCGCGATCAAAGCAGAGGAAACTGAGGGTCAGGCCGCGCGCTTGATCTGCGCCTTGCGTACCTGGGCACGGCAAGCATCACCGAAAGCCTGGAAAATCTTGATCGAATCAGGGTTCTTCGCCGCTTGCCACTCAGGGTGCCACTGCACGGCAAACAGGAACGGCGAAATGCTCGGGGCGTGAATCGCCTCGACCAAGCCGTCTTCGGCGTGGGCGATGGCCTCGATGCCGGCGCCGAGCTTGTGCAGGCCTTGGCCATGCAGCGAGTTGACGCGGATTTCGTCGGTACCCAGGGTGTCACGCAGCCAGCTGCCCGGCTTGATCTTCACGCTGTGCACCTGGGCGTACTGCACCTCGACCGGGTCTTCCGGGTTTTCCCGGTGGTCGTTGAAGCCAGGCTCGGCGTACACCTTCTGGTAGATATCGCCACCCAGTGCCACGTTGATTTCCTGCATGCCACGGCAAATGCCGAAGATCGGCAGGCCACGCTTGAGCGCCGCCTTGACCAGCGGAATGTCGAACAGGTCGCGGTTCTGGTCCTGGCCCTTGCCTGGGGTCTGGTTTTCCTGGCCGTACAGGGCCGGGTCGATGTTGCTGCCGGCGCCGGTCAGGTACACGCCGTCAGCCATGTCCAGGTAGGTCTCCAGGTCTTCAGTGCCGCAGCAAGTGGGCACCAGCACCGGGACGCAATCGGAAAACTCGACCAGCGGGGTGATGTATTTGTGGGTCATGACCTGGTAGTCATGGCCTTTGCGCTCTTGGCTGCCCATGGTCATCAGGACGACGGGTTTGCGCAGGGAGGGTTTCTTGTTGCCAATGTTGCTGTTGGACATATGTCACCTTGGGACAGGTTCAACCTGTCGTTGTTGTGCAGGCGCACGGCGCGGGGCTCTGAGTGCTGCCTGTAGCCCCGAGCACTGCCGGCTCGTCGAGGCGACGATTCCGGTCGGGGCCTGTAGATAGCTTGCCAGAGCCGTTCGATATGTCAAACGAAGGAAGAGAGCTTTAATGCGGGAATGCGCCGGTTTTTGGGGGCTGAAACCGATGCGGGCCTGTGGCGGCGTGGGTTTGGCGGGGGTGAAAGTCAATAATATTTAACGATGCAGTTGGGTCATTGCAGCGGTGCAATGAAGGTGTTGCCTGGGCTGGCCTCTTCGCGGGTGAACCCGCTCCTACAAGGGCGTAGAGAACCCTGTAGGAGCGGGTTCACCCGCGAAGAGGCCGGAGCAGGTATCAGTGCAGTATCTGCGCCAGGAACCCCTTGGCCCGCTCGGTACGCGGCTGGTTGAAGAACACCTGCGGCGGGCTGTCCTCGATGATCTGCCCACCTTCAAGGAACAGCACCCGCTCGGCCACCTGCCGGGCAAAGCCCATTTCATGGGTAACGCAGAGCATGGTCATGCCAGTGCCAGCCAGTTGCACCAGCACATCCAGCACCTCGGCGACCATTTCCGGGTCCAGCGCCGAGGTTGGCTCATCAAACAGCATGATCCGCGGCTTCATGCACAGCGCCCGGGCAATCGCCACGCGCTGTTGCTGGCCGCCAGACAACTGGCTGGGGTACTTGTGCGCCTGGCTTTCGATACCCACCTTCTTCAGGTACATGCGCGCCCGCTCCTCGGCATCTTTGCGCGACAGCCCACGCACGCTGGTGGGGGCCAGCAGGCAGTTGTCGAGCACGCTCATGTGCGGGAACAGGTTGAAGTGCTGGAATACCATGCCGATGTCGCTGCGTATTTGCGCCGCCTCGCGGCTGGTGGCCGCCAGGTCGATGCCGTCCACCTGGATGCTGCCCTGCTGGGCGATTTCCAGGCGGTTGATGCAGCGAATCAGCGTCGACTTGCCCGAGCCGGACGGCCCGCACAGCACGATGCGTTCACCTTCGCGCACCTGCAGGTCGATGTCGCGCAGCACGTGAAACGCGCCGTAGTGCTTGTTCAGGCCTTCGATGCGGATCAGCACCGGGCGCGGGTCGGGTTCGGGGGCAAGGGTGGCAAGGCTCAGTGGTGCGGTCATCTTGTTGTTCTCCCGCGTGGGTTCAGTCGAAACGGGTCGCGCTGTAGGGCGCGGGGTCGGTGAAGGGGCGTTCGCCAGTGAGCAGCTCGGCCAGCAGGCGGCCGCTGACCGGGCCGAGGGTAAGGCCATGGTGGGCGTGACCGAAGTTGAACCACAGGCCAGGGTGGCGCGGCGCCGGGCCGATCACCGGGCGCATGTCGGGCAGGCACGGGCGGCGGCCCAGCCACGGGGTATCGTCCAGGCGTTCACCCAGGGCCGGGAACAACTTGCGCGCCAGGGCTTCGCAGCGGCCCAGCTGAATCTGGTTGCCCGGTGCGCTGGCCGCGTCAAACTCGATGCCGGTGGTCAGGCGCACACCACGGGCCATCGGTGCCAGTACATAGCCGCCCTGGGTGTCGCAGATGGAATGCTCCAGCTGCGCGCCGTCACGGGTGCTGTAGTGCATGTGGTAGCCACGCTTGATGGCCAGCGGGATCTGGTAGCCCAGGCCGCTGAACAGGTCGGCCGACTGTGGGCCAAGGCAGGCCACTACTTCGTTGGCGGTGATCGGACCGCGGCGGCTGTCGACCTGCCATTTGCCTTCTACTTGGCGCAGGCTGCGCGCATCGCCATGCAGGAACTGCCCGCCGCGTTGCTGGAACAGCGCCGCATAGCCACGAGTGAGGGCGCCGGGGTTGTTCACGGTCTTGGGGTCGAGCCAGTGGATGCCGCCAACGACGGTGGCGTCCAGCTGGTGCTCACGCGCCTGCAACTGCCCGCATTCGAGGATTTCGAACTGCAGGCCATACCGGCTCAGGCCTTTGGCGTCGGTCTTGGCCTGCTCGAACAGCGCCGGGTCGCGGAACACCTCGATCCACCCCTTGGCCTGCACCAGCCCTTCCAGGCCGGCCGCCGCGATCAGGGCGTCATGCTCTTCAACGCAGCGCTGCACCAGCGGCAGCATGTCGGCGGCAGCGCCGGCCAGGCACCCAGGGGCTGACTGCCGCCAGTAGCGCCACAGCCAGGGCGCGGCCTTGGGCAGGTGCATCAAGCTGTAGCGCACATCGGGTTGGCGGTTCAGGCCGTAGCGCAGCAGTGCACCCAGTTGCCGGGGGAAGGCATAGGGGATCACGCTGGAGCGCTCGATCAGCCCGGCGTTGCCGTGGCTGGTACCGCTGCCCGGTTCGTCGCGGTCGATCAGGATCACCTGGCGCCCGCGGGCCTGCAGGTGCAGGGCGGTGCTGACGCCGACGATGCCGGCGCCGAGAACAAGGGTCTGGCAATGCATGGAACGTATCCTTCGGTCAGTTCAGGTGGCGGCCCAGGCGGGCTTCCAGGTGTTTCAGCAGGCGCCGCACCAGTTCGACGATCACCAGGTAGAGCACGGCGGCCCACAGGTAGATCTGGAAGTCGAAGCTGCGCGAGAAGGCCAGTTTGGTCACGCCCATCAGGTCGTAGATGGTCACCAGCGAGGCAATCGCGCTGGCCTTGATCATCAGGATCAGCTCGTTGCCCAGCGGGCCGATGGCCACCAGCAGCGACTGCGGCAATATCACCTTGAAGAAGGTGGTCGAGCGTTTCAGGTTCAGCGCCCGCGCTGCTTCATGCTGGCCAGGGGCAACCGCCATCAGGCTGCCGCGGAAGATCTCGGCCTGGTAGGCAGCGGTGTTCAGGGTGAACGCCAGCAAGGTGCAGAACCACGCCTCGCGGAAGAACCACCACAGGCCGACGTCCTGCCAGAAGCCCTTGAGCGAACCCAGGCCGTAGTACAGCAGGAACAGCTGGGCCAGCAGCGGCGAACCGCGGAAGAAATACACGTAGCCGGCGGCCATGCGCTGCAGCAGCAGGCTGCGCGACATGCGCGCCAGGGCCAGCAACAGGCCGAGCACGGCGCCCAGGCTGAAGGAAATCGCCACCAGCTTGGCGGTCACCAGCAGGCCGTCGAGAAAGCGCGGGCCGTAGCGCTCCAGCAGGTCGGGGTCGAGTACCAGTGCCAGCAGTTGATCGAAGCTCATGCGCGTGCTCCTTGCAGGTGGCGGTTGCTGCGCCGTTCGATGTAGGCGAACACGCGCCCGGACAGTGCCGCGAACAGCAGGTAGCCCAGGCAGGCGACGCCATAGAAGAACATCGGCTCCTTGGTCACGCTGACCGCCAGGTTGGTCTGGCGCATCAGGTCGACCAGCGAGATGGTCGATACCAGCGAAGTGTCCTTGAGTAGCGACAGCCAGTTGTTCGACAAGCCGGGCAGGGCGATGCGGGTAAGTTGCGGCAGCAGCACCTTGAAGAAGCCGGTGCGTTTGCTCAGGCCCAACGCCGAGCACGCTTCCAGCTGGCCCTTGGGCAGGGTCTTGAAGGCCGCCAGCCAGATCTCGCTGGAGAACGCGGCGAATACCAGGCTGAAGGCGATCATGGCAGCGAGGAAGGTGTTGATCAGGAACTCACCCTCATAGCCCATGGCGGCGAGAATCTTCTGCGCGGCGATCTGGCAGCCGTAATAGATGATCAGCAGCGTCAGCAGCTCGGGCAGGCCGCGGAACACGGTGGAAAAGGTGGTGGCCCAGGCCCGCGGCAGGCGCTTGCGTGAGCGTGCGGCCAGGGCGACGACCAGGCCCAGCGGCAGGCCGATGGGCAGGCAGGCCAGGGCCAGGGATACGGTAACCAGCGCGCCGGCCAGCAGCGCCTGGCCCCAGCCTCCGCTGGCGAAGGACAGCAAGGACAATTGATCGAGCATGACGAACCCCTAAGATGGGCAACGCGGTCTCTTTGTAGGAGCGGCCTTGTGTCGCGATAGGGGTGCGCAGCACCCCCACATTTGCAGCTTCGCGGCGAAGAGTGCCGGGGCCGCTTTGCGGCCCTATCGCGACACAAGGCCGCTCCTACAGGGATTGCGCAGTTTCCAGAAGATCAGTTGTAGATATCGAAAGCAAAGTACTTGCTGGCGATCTTCTGGTAGGTGCCGTTGGCCACGATCTGCTGCAGCGCGGTGTTCAGGCGCTGGCGCAGGGCTTCATCGTCCTTGCGCACGGCAATGGCGGCATCGGCCTTGGTGTCGGCCACGTCGCCGAGGATCTTGCAGCAGTCGCCGCCGTTCTTGGTCATCCACTCGTGCAGCGGGAATTTGTCGGCAATCACGCCGTCCAGGCGGCCAGCGGCAAGGTCGGCGTTGGCTTCGTCCATGGTCGGGTACAGCTTCACGTCGGCGCCGGCCTTGGCGTATACATCTTCGGCGTAGATGGCCTGGGTGGACGACGACTGGGCGCCGACGGTGTAGCCGACGAAATCGGTCTGGGCGTTGTCGATCTTGCTGTCCTTGGCGACTGCCACGGTCAGCGGGGTGCGGTAGTAGTGGTCGGTGAAGGCAATTTTCTTGCGCCGCTCTTCGGTGTCGATCATCGACGCGACCACCGCGTCATACTTGCGCGCCATCAGCGCCGGGATGATGCCTTCCCAGTCCTGGGCCACCAGCGTGCACTCGACTTTCATCTGTTCGCACAGGGCATGGGTGATGTCGATGTCAAAGCCATGCAGCTGGTTGTTGGCATCGACATAGTTGAAGGGCGGGTAGGCGCCCTCGGTGGCGAAGCGCAGGGTTTCGGCACTGGCGGCACCCGTCAGCAGCAGGGCACACGCACCCACCAAGGCCATGGTCTTGTTCATCTCGCACCTCATTGCACTCTTGCTATTGTTGTTTTCCCGCCGACCACGAGGTGTAGCCGACGAATTCGTTATGTAGAGCGGCAGTCGCTTCCAAGCGTTTTTCAACATCCGGTCCGAGCTTCTTGCAGACCTCGTTGACCATCAGGTGCACCCACGACAGCATGGTCGAGGTGGATTCCCAGAACAGGTTGAACTCGGTGGGGATACGGAACACCTCGTCGGCGTTGGCATCGGCCCAGTCACAAAAGGTGTCGGTCACCAGGGTGACCGCAATGCCAGCCTCGCGCGCCTTCTGGCACAACAGCAGGGCGTGGCGGGAATAACGGCGCGCCTCGAACACCAGCAGGGCGCTGTCTTCGGCGCGGCCCAGCAGCACTTCGCCGAAGTGCCCGGCACTTATGTCGACCAGTTGCACACCATCGCGCAGGTATTGCAGCAGATGGCTCATGCACATGGCGATGCCGCGCTCGGTCTGGAAGCCGGCGATGAATACCCGTGGCTTGCTGGCCAGGCGTTGCGCCACGCTGTGCCAGGCCGGGCTCTGGCGGTACTCGTGCACGCGCACCAGGGCGGCGATCTCCAGTTCCAGGCTGCCGGCGTTGTCGCTGGCGTCCTGGTTCTGGCGGTAATCCTGCAGGCGGTCGCCCACCAGCCACGGGCCATCACCCAGGTCGTTCTGCAGGTCTTGCTTAAGTGCCTTGAGGTGGGCATAACCCAGTGAACGGCAGAAGCGCCCGACGCTGGATTCGCTGACGCCGAGCTTGGCGGCAATGCTGGCCGAGGTCTGGAACGGCAGTTCGTGCAGGTTGGCGAGCATATAGGTGGCGATCTTGCGGCCCGAAGCGGCGGCCCCTTCGAGGCTGTTTTCCAGGCGTTGCTTGATCGGTTGGCTCATGCTGCGGCTCCAGGGGTAAGGCTTGCGAAAGAAAATGGCCGTTTTCTGTCATCAAGTCAACATTTGACAGATTGCTGTCACATGCAGGAAAGTTTTTGTCGTTGCAACGCTGTAGCCATTCCAAAATCAACAAGGAGCTTCAGATGTCCGCACCGTCCACCAGCACTATCGTGCGCGTGCCGTATACCGAGCTGCAGGGCCTGTTGCAGGCCATTTTCCAGCGCCATGGCTGCAGCGACAGCGTCGCTCAGGTGCTGGCCTATAACTGCGCCAGCGCCCAGCGCGATGGCGCCCACAGCCATGGGGTGTTCCGCATGCCAGGCTATGTCTCGACCCTGGCCAGTGGCTGGGTCGATGGCCAGGCCAGGCCGAAGGTCAGTGACGTGGCTGCAGGTTATGTCTCCGTCGATGCCGCCGGCGGTTTTGCCCAGCCGGCACTGGCGGCGGCCCGTGCGTTGCTGGTGGCCAAGGCGCGCAATGCTGGCATCGCCGTGCTGGCGATCCACAACTCGCACCATTTTGCCGCGCTGTGGCCAGATGTGGAGCCGTTCGCCGAAGAGGGCCTGGTGGCCCTGAGCGTGGTCAACAGCATGACCTGCGTAGTACCGCATGGTGCGCGCAAGCCGTTGTTTGGCACCAACCCCATCGCCTTTGCGGCGCCTTGCGCCGAACATGACCCGATCGTCTTCGATATGGCCACCAGCGCCATGGCCCACGGCGACGTACAGATTGCCGCGCGTGCCGGCCAGCAACTGCCGGAAGGCATGGGCGTGGATGCCAACGGCGAGCCGACCACCGACCCCCTGGCGATTCTGGAGGGCGGTGCCTTGCTGCCGTTTGGCGGGCACAAGGGCTCGGCACTGTCGATGATGGTCGAGTTGCTGGCGGCGGCGCTGACCGGCGGTAATTTCTCCTGGGAGTTCGACTGGTCGGGGCACCCAGGGGCAAAAACGCCGTGGACCGGGCAGCTGATCATTGTCATCGACCCGAGCAAGGCCGAGGGCGAGCGCTTTGCCCAGCGCAGCCGCGAACTGGTGGAGCAGATGCAGGCGGTGGGGCTGACGCGCATGCCGGGTGAGCGGCGTTATCGTGAGCGTGAGGTGGCCGAGGAGGAGGGGGTGGCAGTGACCGAGCAGGAGTTGCAAGGTCTGAGGGAGCTGCTTGGCTGATCCGGCCTCTTCGCGGGTAAACCCGCTCCTACAAGGTAATCACATGCCCTGAAGATTGTGATTTCGTTGTAGGAGCGGGTTTACCCGCGAAGAATCCAGCACAAATCCCCAGCCATGCAATGTTGCATAGACAACCTTGCACAATAGTGGATGTTCCTGAGCCCGCTCTCCGGGTATGCTCAGGGCTGACTTTTCGTACCGTCCTGATCCAAGGAGCTGCACGCTGTGTTCAAACATGTCGATGCCTATGCCGGCGACCCGATCCTCTCGTTGATGGAAACCTTCAAGGCCGACCCACGCGCCGACAAGGTCAACCTGAGTATCGGCCTGTACTACGATGAGGCCGGTGTAGTGCCGCAACTGGCAGCTGTGGATGCGGTAGAAAAACGCATTGCCGGCCAGGACCACGAAGCATCCCTTTACCTGCCGATGGAAGGCCTGGCCAGCTACCGCCAGGCGATCCAGGCGCTGCTGTTCGGTGCCGATCACCCGGCTGTTACCGGCGGCCGCGTGGCCACCGTGCAGACCGTGGGTGGCTCCGGTGCCCTGAAAGTCGGTGCCGACTTCCTCAAGCGCTACTTCCCGCAGTCCGAAGTCTGGGTCAGCAACCCAACCTGGGACAACCATCGCGCCATCTTCGAAGGTGCTGGTTTCAAGGTACACACCTACCCGTACTTCGACCAGGCCACCCGTGGCGTGGACTTCGACGGCATGCTGGCCACCCTGCAGACCCTGCCGGGCAACAGCGTGGTCCTGCTGCACCCGTGCTGCCACAACCCCACCGGCGCCGACCTTGAGCAACACCAGTGGCAACAAGTGGTCGAAGTGGTCAAGGCCCGTCAGCTGATCCCGTTCCTCGACATCGCCTACCAGGGCTTTGCCGAAGGCCTGGTGGAAGACGCCTACGCCATCCGCGAAATGGCCCGCGCCGGCGTGCCATGCCTGGTCAGCAACTCGTTCTCGAAAATCTTCTCGCTGTACGGTGAGCGGGTAGGCGGCCTGTCGGTGGTCTGCGACGACGACGCCACCGCGCAGAGCGTGCTGGGCCAGCTCAAGGCCACCGTGCGCCGCAACTACTCCAGCCCGCCCAACTTCGGCGCCCAGCTGGTCGCTGGCGTGCTCGGCGATGCCGGCCTGAATGCCCAATGGGCCGAGGAAGTCGAAGTGATGCGCAAGCGTATCCTCGACATGCGCCAGGCGCTGGTCGATGCCCTGGCCGTGCTGCTGCCAGGCCAGGACTTCCAGTTCTTCCTGCGCCAGCGCGGCATGTTCAGCTACACCGGCTTCAGCGTCGAGCAGGTACGCCGCCTGCGTGACGAGTTCGGCGTGTACCTGATCGACAGCGGCCGCGTGTGCATGTCCGGCCTGCGCCCGGCCAACCTGCAACGGGTTGCCGAAGCGTTCGCTGCCGTCCAGAAGTAACCCTTCAGGGGCCCTGCGGGGCCCCTCCTGTGGGGGGCAACTGTCTTCTCTACATTTGAAAGCTTGCGCGGTCGCCTGTAGGAGCGGCTTTAGCCGCGAACACCGGCAACGCCGGTGCCATCCACCGCGCCGCCTTCTTCGCCGGTAAACCCGCTCCCACAGTCACCCTTGCAACCCACTGGTGCACCTTGCTTGTAAAGACAAGTGCAACCGCCCCTCGGAAAAGGGCTTCGCAAGTGCAACCTTTCCGTGCACAATCGCGCCCCTCTTTTCCGGTTGAGTTGGGCGAAGCCACAATTTCGCCATTCTCAGCCTGTTGCAGTCTTGCGAGTGGAGCTTCACCCGGAATGAATGAGCAGGCCCCAAGCGTTGAACAACGCTTTGTAGAATCGACCCCCGCCACCCTCGGCAGCTGGGCGCGTCACGACACCACCTGGATGCTGGGCCTGTTTGGCACAGCCATCGGCGCCGGGACCCTGTTCCTGCCGATCAACGCTGGCCTCGGCGGCTTCTGGCCGCTGCTGATCCTGGCCATACTGGCGTTTCCGATGACCTATTTCGCCCACCGCGGCCTGACCCGTTTCGTCCTCTCCGGGCGCCAAGGTGGCGACATCACCGAGGTGGTCAAGGAGCACTTCGGCATCAACGCCGGTGCCGCGATCACCGTGCTGTACTTCTTCGCCATCTTCCCGATCCTGCTTATCTATAGCGTGGCGCTGACCAACACTGTGTCCAGCTTCATGGAGCACCAGTTGCACATGGCGCCGCCACCACGGGCGATCCTGTCGTTCGTGCTGATCCTCGGCCTGCTGGCCATCGTGCGCTGCGGCGAGCAGGCCACGGTAAAGGTCATGAGCCTGCTGGTGTACCCGTTCATCGTCGCCCTGGCGTTGCTGGGCCTGTACCTGGTGCCGCACTGGACCGGTGGCATCCTCGACAGCGCCACCCAGGTGCCGCCGGCCTCGGCCTTCCTGCACACCCTGTGGCTGGCCATCCCGGTGATGGTGTTCTCGTTCAACCACTCGCCAATCATCTCGGCCTTTGCCGTTGACCAGAAGCGCCGCTACGGCGAGCACGCTGACGAGCGCAGCGGCCAGATCCTGCGCCGTGCCCACCTGCTGATGGTGGTAATGGTGCTGTTCTTCGTGTTCAGCTGCGTGCTCACCCTGAGCAGCGCCCAGCTGGCTGAAGCCAAGGCACAGAACCTGTCGATCCTGTCGTACCTGGCCAACCACTTCAGCAACCCGACCATCGCGTTCGCTGCACCGCTGATCGCCTTCGTGGCCATCGCCAAGTCGTTCCTCGGCCACTACATCGGCGCCAGCGAAGGCCTGAAGGGCATTATCGCCAAGACCGGCGCACGCCCGGGTGCCAAAACCCTGGACCGTGTGGTTGCCGGGCTGATGCTGGTGGTGTGCTGGATCGTCGCCACCCTCAACCCAAGCATCCTCGGCATGATCGAATCGCTGGGCGGCCCGATCCTCGCGGTGCTGCTGTTCCTGATGCCGATGTACGCCATCCGCCGTGTACCGTCGATGCGCAAGTACAGCGGTGCAGCGTCCAACGTGTTTGTTGTGGCCGTTGGCCTGGTTGCGCTGACTTCGGTGGTGTACAGCTTGCTGAGCTGATTCGCCGCTTGCAGTAAAGGCTGCCCGGGTCGGCTATCGCCACCCGGGCATTTTTTTAAGCCTAACCAAGGTTTCAGCAGCGTTGCATTTCATCTTCCTTGGTGCACGCAAGCAGCCACCATCCACAGAGGCTGGCCACCACGAACAGCAGTCCCAACCCTACCGGAAGCGTACTTTCGAAGCCTGCGACCACGCTGCTAGTCAAACCAGCCCCAGCGAACAGCAATGTCGTGTTGAGCGAGGCTGCCGCACCTGCCTGACGCGAATAGCGTGCCAGGGCCTGGGTCGTTGCAGCCGGGCGTACCAGGGTTGTCCCGGTGGTACAGACAATCATCGGTAGCAGAACGCCCACCACAGACAACCCTGCTAGCTGCTCCCAAATCAAAAGGGTGATGCCCGCAACACTTATAAGCAGGAAACCCGCTTTTATTTGAGCCTGCGGGCTTACGCGATGGTTCAAATAAGTTGCAGCTACTCCGCCGGCGATATAGGCCAACCCATAGCCGATAAATACCATGGAGAATTGATAGGTCGTCAGCTCCAGCCTGCCCATCAGCAGCAATGGCGCTATGACGATAAAGGAAAAATGGCAGGCAAAGGCGAGGCTGGACTGCATGGAATAGCCGAGATAGGGGGTGTCTCGCAGCATCATCAGATAACTGGAGATGCCTGACGCCCGGTGGTGCAGCCCAGGTGCGTCCTGAAGCAGTACATACGATAAAAGTGAAACGATCGCAGCGATGACCGTGAATACTGTAAAGCTTGCCTCCCAGCCAAAGAGCTGCTGGAGAAGGGCACCTGCCAGCGGTGACAGGGAGATGAACAACCCACTTGCGCTGGTTAACAGGATTCGCATGGCATTGCGTTGCTTACCCCTGTACAAGTCCTGCACCAGCGCCTGTCCTAGCACGAGGCTGCCGCAACCCAAGGCCTGGACTAAACGAAACGCCATGAACGTTTCATAGGTGGTTGAAAATACGCAACCGAGCGCCCCTGCAATGGATACTCCCAGCCCGGCGAGCAGCAAACGCTTGCGCCCGATGCTGTCCGACAGTGGGCCGATCACTATTTGCGCCATGGCAACACCAACAGCAAAAAAGCTCACCGAGTACGCTATCTGCTTTGAGTCGACACGGAACTCATCTGAGAGCGCAGGGAATGATGGGAGGATCACATCCAGGGGAAATACGCCTAACAGGCACAACAGAATCAGCAACGTCGAGCACAGATGACGCCGGAGCGAATCCGGTGGGCGGTTCATGCTACTAACCCCGCCGATTGGAAGCACTGGATGAGTGCCAATTCCGAAACAGGGTGATGCTGCGGTTGGTTGTCTCATTCATATGTAAGCTCGCATCAGTTTTTTCAAGATCGACTTTAGGCAGTCGGGAATTGCGGAGCCGTCACTGTAGCCGCAGCCGACAAAGAAAAGGACCTGTTCATTGGCGTTTTCGAGCTTTAGTAGTGGCTCGATCGAGCACTCATTCGATGCGCCAGTTAGCCATGTATTCATGCCGCTGGCAGTAGCAGCTAGTTGAAACGTCTGGACCACGTGGCCAATCTCTATCAGCGCCATCCGATAAGCACGTGAATGCTCATACTTCCATCACAACTTGTCGAATCTGGAGTGAGGAATAGTCCCGTCGGTATATCGTTCGCAAAATGCTCGTCTGATGGTAGCGGCTATTTGAAGATGTACAAGATTAACCTGGTGGCGAAATGTCCGATAAGGTTGTAGGATTTTTTACCTCGACACTTATAAGGGAGCGCTTCAATCTTGTCGTAAAGCCTCTAGCGCAAGCCATGCAGCCGTTATGAGAATAGTACTGTGCAGCTCATATAAATTAAAAAACCAACTTTGTAGCAGGCTCGTAGTGGAGGTCGGGATGGGCTCGGCAACTGGCCGTCACTGCAGATATCGGCATTTTGTCCACAAAAATAGTCTGGTATTAGAACAATTTCACCTGCCCCCATAGGCACCCGGCCGCCTTCATGCTTAACTCAGTGTCCTTTTCAAACCCCGCATAAGGATTTCGTCATGGCTCAAGTGACTCTCAAAGGCAACCCGGTCCAGGTCAAAGGCAACCTGCCACAGGCCGGCGCCCAGGCTCCGGCTTTCTCCCTGGTAGGTGACGGCCTGGCCGACAAGTCGCTGCAGGACTACGCCGGCAAGCGCAAGGTGCTGAACATTTTCCCAAGCGTCGACACCCCGACCTGCGCCACTTCGGTACGCAAGTTCAACGCCCAGGCCAACGATGTAGCCAACACTGTGGTGCTGTGCATCTCGGCTGACCTGCCGTTTGCCCAGGCTCGTTTCTGCGGCGCCGAAGGCCTGGAGAACGTGAAGAACCTGTCGACCCTGCGTGGCCGCGAGTTCCTCGAGAACTACGGCGTTGCCATCGCCGACGGCCCGCTGGCCGGCCTGGCCGCCCGCGCCGTGGTGGTGCTGGACGAGAACGACAAAGTGCTGCACAGCGAGCTGGTTGGCGAAATCGCTGACGAGCCGAACTACGATGCGGCGCTGGCTGTACTGAAGTAAGGGTTGCGTGGGGCAGCGCGGGCGTCTATAGCCTGTTCCGGCCTCTTCGCGGGTAAACCCGCTCCTACAACGGGCGTAGACAACCTTGTGGGAGCGGGTTTACCCGCGAAGAGGCCAGAACAGGCAACGGAACCCTCAAGCCCGCCACCACTCCAAGCAACACCCTGTAAACGGCCCGGACCACGTTCCGGGCCGTTTTCATTTAAAATTCCGCGTCTTGCCAACGTCAGGCAAAGGTAAACCTCTGGTAAAGGCCCTTTGCTAAAACGATGCCAGTGCTTATCGTTCACCCTCCCCAAGCCGTCATTCCGAACAAGGTTCGTTCAACCCATGCAAGCGTCCAATTCCCGTTCCCCTCGTCGCTGGCTCTTTGGCCTGCTGATCCTGCTGCTGGTGGCCCTGCTGGCCTGGTGGCTGTGGCCCGCAGCGGCGCCTGTGCATAAAGAGGCCAGTGGTGGGCGCGGTGGCAAGGGCATGGGTATGGGCATGGGCGGCCGCCCAGGCTTCGGCGGCTCCAGCGACCCGGTGCCGGTGCGCGTCGAGCCGGTGCGGGTGGGCGACTTCCCGCTGTACTACAAGGCCTTGGGCACGGTCACTGCGACCAATACCGTGAACGTCCGTAGCCGCGTGGCTGGCGAGCTGGTGAAGATCCACTTCAAGGAAGGGCAACAGGTCAAGGCCGGCGACTTGCTGGCCGAAATCGACCCGCGCCCCTACCGCATCGCCCTGCAGCAGGCCGAAGGTACCCTGGCGCAGAACCAGGCGCAGCTGAAAAACGCCCAGGTCGACTTGGCCCGCTATAAAGGCCTGTACGCCGAAGACAGCATTGCCAAGCAAACCCTCGACACCGCCGAAGCCCAGGTCGCGCAGTTCCAGGGGCTGGTCAAGACCAACCAGGCGCAGGTCAATGATGCCCGCCTGAACCTCGACTTCACCCAGATCCGCGCGCCGATCAACGGCCGTGTGGGCCTGCGCCAGCTCGACCTCGGCAACCTGGTGGCGGCCAACGACACTACCGCCCTGGTGGTGATTACCCAGACCGAGCCAATCAGTGTGGCCTTCACCTTGCCGGAAACCGAATTGACCACGGTGCTGCAGCGCTACCGAAGCGGTGCCAACCTGCCGGTCGAGGCTTGGGACCGCAGCGACAGCAAGCTGCAATCCACCGGCGTGCTGGGCAGCATCGACAACCAGATCGACACCACTACCGGTACCCTCAAGTTCAAGGGCCGTTTCGAGAACAATGACCTGGCCCTGTTCCCCAACCAGTTCGTCAACGTGCGCCTGCTGGCCGACACCCTCAAGCAGGTGACCATGGCCCCGGCGGCGGCCATCCAGTTCGGCAACGACGGCAGCTTCGCCTACGTGGTCAACGCCGAGAACACGGTAAACGTGCGCAAGCTCAAGGTGGGCGCCAGCGACGGGGAGAACAGCGTGATCCTCGAAGGCCTGGCCGCCGGCGAACGTCTGGTGCTGGAAGGCACCGACCGCCTGCGCGAAGGCACCAAGGTAGAAGTGGTCGAAGACAGCTCGCAAGTGCCGACCACCCCCGGCCAGCACCTGCAAGGCCAGGACGCCAAGGGCGCGGCGCAAAGCGGTGAAGCACAGCCCGGTAAAGCAGCAGGCAAGGCGGGCGCATGAACCTCTCGCGCCTGTTCATCCTGCGGCCGGTCGCCACCACGCTGAGCATGCTGGCCATCGTCCTGGCCGGCCTGATCGCCTACAAGCTGCTGCCGGTTTCCGCCTTGCCGCAGGTGGATTACCCGACCATCCGGGTCATGACCCTGTACCCCGGCGCCAGCCCGCAGGTCATGACCAGTGCCGTCACCGCGCCACTGGAACGCCAGTTCGGCCAGATGCCCGGCCTGGAACAGATGGCCTCGACCAGCTCCGGCGGCGCCTCGGTACTGACCCTGCGCTTCAACCTCGACATGAACATGGACGTTGCCGAGCAGCAAGTGCAGGCCGCGATCAACGCCGCCAGCAACCTGCTGCCCAGCGACCTGCCGGCACCGCCGGTGTACAACAAGGTCAACCCGGCCGACACCCCGGTGCTGACCCTGGCCATTTCCAGCAAGACCATGCCGTTGCCCAAGCTCAACGACCTGGTCGACACCCGTGTGGCGCAGAAGCTCGCGCAGATCAGCGGCGTGGGCATGGTCAGCATCGCCGGTGGCCAGCGCCAGGCGGTACGCATCAAGGTCAACGTCGATGCCCTGGCCGCCAATGGCCTGAACCTGGATGACGTGCGCACGCTGATTGGTGCCTCCAACGTCAACCAGCCCAAGGGCAACTTCGACGGCCCGACCCGGGTGTCGATGCTCGACGCCAACGACCAGCTGCGCTCGCCCGAAGAATACGCCAACCTGATTTTGGCCTACACCAACGGTGCACCGCTGCGCCTGAAGGACGTCGCCGAAATCGTCGACGGCGCGGAAAACGAACGCCTGGCCGCCTGGGCCAACGAAAACCACGCCGTACTGCTGAACATCCAGCGCCAGCCGGGCGCCAACGTCATTGAAGTGGTCGACCGCATCAAGGACCTGCTGCCGTCGATCACCGACAACCTGCCGGCCGGCCTCGATGTGTCGGTGCTCACCGACCGCACCCAGACCATTCGCGCTGCGGTCAAGGACGTGCAGCACGAACTGCTGATTGCCATCGCCCTGGTGGTGATGGTCACCTTCGTCTTCCTGCGCCGCTTCAGCGCCACCCTCATCCCGTCGGTTGCCGTGCCGCTGTCGCTGATCGGCACCTTCGGCGTGATGTACCTGGCCGGCTTCTCGGTCAACAACCTGACGCTGATGGCCCTGACCATCGCCACCGGCTTCGTGGTCGACGACGCCATCGTCATGCTGGAAAACATTTCCCGGCACATCGAGGAGGGCGAAACGCCCATGCAAGCGGCGCTCAAGGGCGCCCGGCAGATCGGCTTCACCCTGATTTCGCTGACCTTCTCGCTGATCGCAGTGCTGATCCCGCTGCTGTTCATGGCCGATGTGGTCGGCCGCCTGTTCCGCGAGTTCGCCATCACCCTGGCGGTGGCCATCCTGATTTCCCTGGTGGTGTCGCTGACCCTCACGCCGATGATGTGCGCGCGCCTGCTCAAGCGCGAACCCAAGGAAGAGGAACAGGGCCGTTTCTACCGCGCCAGTGGCGCCTGGATCGACTGGCTGATCAAGCACTACGGCAGTGCCCTGCAGTGGGTCCTCAAGCGCCAGCCGCTGACCCTGCTGGTGGCCGTGGCCAGCCTGGCGCTGACCGTGTTCCTGTACATGGTGGTGCCCAAGGGCTTCTTCCCGGTGCAGGACACCGGGGTAATCCAGGGCATTTCCGAAGCGCCGCAGTCCACCTCGTTCGCCGCCATGAGCGAACGCCAGCAGGCCCTGAGCAAGGTGATCCTGCAGGACCCGGCGGTACAAAGCCTGTCGTCCTACATTGGTGTAGATGGTGACAACGCCACGCTTAACAGCGGCCGCCTGCTGATCAACCTCAAGCCGCACGGCGAGCGTGATGTCAGCGCCAGTGAAGTGATCAGCCGCCTGCAGCCGCAAGTCGACCGGCTGGTGGGCATCCGCCTGTTCATGCAGCCGGTGCAGGACCTGAGCATCGAAGACCGGGTCAGCCGTACCCAGTACCAGTTCAGCCTGTCGTCGCCAGATGCCGACCTGCTGGCGCAGTGGAGCGGCAAGCTGGTGCAGGCGCTGCAGCAGCGCCCGGAGCTGGCCGATGTGGCCAGCGACCTGCAGGACAAGGGCTTGCAGGTGTACCTGGTGATCGACCGCGACATGGCCAGCCGCTTGGGCATAACCGTGTCGCAGATCACCAACGCCCTGTATGACGCCTTTGGCCAGCGGCAAATCTCCACCATCTACACCCAGGCCAGCCAGTACCGCGTGGTGCTGCAGTCGAAGGACGCGGCAGTCATCGGCCCGCAGGCGCTGGAGTCGATCCACGTCAAGGCGACCGATGGCGGCCAGGTGCGCCTGTCGGCCCTGGCGCGCATCGAGCAGCGCCAGGCCCAACTGGCCATTTCCCACATCGGCCAGTTCCCGGCGGTGACCCTGTCGTTCAACCTGGCCCACGGCGCATCGCTGGGCGAGGCGGTGCAGGTGATCGAGCAGGTGCAGCAGGACATCGGCATGCCGCTGGGGGTGCAAACCCGCTTCCAGGGTGCAGCCGAGGCCTTCCAGGCATCGCTGTCGAGCACCTTGCTGCTGATTCTGGCAGCGGTGGTGACCATGTACATCGTGCTGGGCGTGCTGTACGAGAGCTACGTCCACCCGGTGACCATCCTCTCGACCCTGCCGTCGGCGGCGGTGGGTGCCTTGCTGGCCCTGCTCATCAGCGGCAACGACCTGGGCATGATCGCCATCATCGGCATCATCCTGCTGATCGGCATCGTCAAGAAGAACGCGATCATGATGATCGACTTCGCCCTTGAGGCCGAGCGCCACCAGGGCATGAGCCCACGTGATGCCATCTACCAGGCGGCGCTGCTGCGTTTCCGCCCAATCCTGATGACCACCCTGGCCGCACTGTTCGGTGCGGTGCCGCTGATGCTCGCCACCGGCTCCGGCGCCGAGCTGCGCCAGCCGCTGGGCCTGGTGATGGTGGGCGGGTTGCTGGTCAGCCAGGTGCTGACGCTGTTCACCACACCGGTCATCTACCTGTACTTCGACCGCCTGGCCCGCCGCTGGCGCCCGGCCACTGACGCGAAGCAGGCCGAGGCATGAACCTGTCCGGTCCTTTCATCCGTCGCCCGGTGGCGACCATGCTGCTGAGCCTGGCGATCATGCTGCTGGGTGGGGTCAGCTTCGGTCTGCTGCCGGTGGCGCCGCTGCCGCAAATGGACTTCCCGGTGATCGTGGTGTCGGCCAACCTGTCCGGTGCCAGCCCCGAGGTCATGGCGTCCACCGTGGCCACGCCGCTGGAACGCAAGCTGGGCAGCATCGCTGGCGTCACCACCCTGACCAGTAGCTCGAACCAGGGCTCCACCCGGGTAATCATCGGCTTCGAGATGGGCCGCGATATCGACGGCGCGGCGCGTGAGGTGCAGGCGGCGATCAACGCCACCCGCAATCTGCTGCCCAGCGGCATGCGCAGCATGCCCACCTACAAGAAGATCAACCCGTCGCAGGCACCGATCATGGTGCTGTCGCTGACCTCGGACGTATTGCAGAAGGGCCAGCTGTACGACCTGGCCGACACCATCCTGTCGCAGAGCCTGGCCCAGGTGCCGGGGGTAGGGGAGGTGCAGATCGGTGGCAGTTCGCTGCCGGCGGTGCGTATTGCCGTCGAGCCACAATTGC
The DNA here is from genome assembly GCF_044749595.1 of Pseudomonas sp. NPDC089392. Taxonomy (NCBI): domain Bacteria; kingdom Pseudomonadati; phylum Pseudomonadota; class Gammaproteobacteria; order Pseudomonadales; family Pseudomonadaceae; genus Pseudomonas; species Pseudomonas sp. NPDC089392. The sequence continues at coordinate 43,255 of NZ_JBIVIF010000012.1, read as the reverse complement.
TCAACCAGTACAGCCTGTCGCTGGACGAGGTGCGCACCGCGGTGTCCAACGCCAACCAGCGCCGGCCCATGGGCTTTGTCGAGGACGCCGAGCGCAACTGGCAGGTGCGCGCCAACGACCAGCTGGAAAGCGCGAAGGACTACGAGCCGGTGGTGATCCGCCAGCAGAACGGCACCATCCTGCGCCTGGCCGACGTGGCGACCATTACCGACAGCGTCGAGAACCGCTACAACAGCGGCTTTTTCAATGACCAGAGCGCGGTGCTGCTGGTGGTCAACCGCCAGACCGGCGCCAACATCATCGAAACGGTCGACCAGATCAAGGCACAGTTGCCGGCCCTGCAATCGCTGCTGCCGGCCAGCGTACAGCTGAATGTGGCCATGGACCGCTCGCCCGTGATTAAGGCCACCCTGAAAGAGGCCGAGCACACCTTGCTGATTGCGGTGGTGCTGGTGATCCTGGTGGTCTACCTGTTCCTCGGCAGCATGCGCGCCTCACTGATCCCCACCCTGGCGGTGCCGGTGTCGCTGGTGGGCACGTTTGCGGTCATGTACCTGTGCGGCTTTTCGCTCAACAACCTGTCACTGATGGCGCTGATCCTCGCCACCGGCCTGGTGGTGGACGACGCCATCGTGGTGCTGGAGAACATCTCCCGGCACATCGAGGACGGCCAGCCACCGATGAAAGCGGCCTTCCTTGGTGCCAAGGAAGTAGGCTTCACCTTGCTGTCGATGAACGTCTCGCTGGTGGCGGTGTTCGTTTCCATCCTGTTCATGGGTGGCATCGTGCGCAACCTGTTCCAGGAGTTTTCCATCACCCTGGCGGCGGCGATCATCGTGTCGCTGGTGGTTTCGCTAACCCTTACCCCGATGCTCTGCGCCCGCTGGCTCAAACCGCACCAGGCCGAGCAAACCCGCCTGCAGCGCTGGAGCGACAAGGCGCACCAGCGCATGGTCGATGCCTATGACCGCAGCCTGGGCTGGGCCCTGCGCCACAAGCGCCTGACCCTGGTCAGCCTGCTGGCGACCATCGGCATCAATATCGCCCTGTATGTGGTGGTGCCCAAGACGTTGATACCGCAACAGGACACCGGCCAGCTGATGGGCTTCATCCGTGGCGACGACGGCCTGTCGTTCAGCGTGATGCAGCCGAAGATGGAAACCTACCGCCGCGCCTTGCTGGCCGACCCGGCCGTGCAGAGCGTTGCCGGTTTCATTGGTGGCAACAGCGGCACCAACAACGCCATGGTGCTGGTGCGCCTGAAACCGATCAGCGAGCGCAAGATCGATGCGCAAAAAGTGATCGAGCGCCTGCGCAAGGAAATGCCCAAGGTGCCGGGCGGGCGCCTGTTCCTGATGGCTGACCAGGACCTGCAACTGGGCGGCGGCGGCCGTGACCAGACCTCGTCGCAATACCTGTACACCCTGCAGAGCGGCGACCTGGCTGCGTTGCGCGAGTGGTTCCCCAAGGTGGTCGCCGCCTTGCGTGCGCTGCCGGAGCTGACCGCCATCGACGCCCGCGATGGTGCTGGCACCCAGCAGGTGACCCTGGTGGTCGACCGCGACCAGGCCAAGCGCCTGGGCATTGATATGGACATGGTCACCACGGTGTTGAACAACGCCTACAGCCAACGGCAGATCTCCACCATCTACGACAGCCTCAACCAGTACCAGGTGGTGCTGGAGATCAACCCGAAATACGCCTGGGACCCGAGCACGCTGGAGCAGGTGCAAGTGATTACCGCCGACGGTGCCCGCGTGCCGCTGTCGACCATCGCCCGCTACGAGAACAGCCTGGCCAACGACCGGGTCAGCCACGAAGGCCAGTTTGCCGCCGAAAACATTGCCTTCGACATCGCCGAAGGCTACAGCCCCGACCAGGCCATGGCGTCGCTGGAACGCGCGGTGGCCAAGCTCGGTCTGCCCGAGGAAGTGATTGCCAAGCTCGGCGGTACCGCCGATGCCTTCGCCAAGACCCAACAGGGCCAGCCGTTGATGATCCTTGGCGCGCTGGTGCTGGTGTACCTGGTGCTGGGTATCCTGTACGAAAGCTACATCCACCCGCTGACCATTCTCTCGACATTGCCCTCGGCCGGCGTGGGGGCGTTGCTGGCGCTGTACGTCACCGGTGGCGAGTTCAGCCTGATCTCGCTGCTGGGGCTGTTCCTGCTGATCGGCGTGGTGAAGAAGAACGCCATCCTGATGATCGACCTGGCCCTGCAACTGGAACGCCACCATGGCCTGTCGCCGGAAGAGTCGATCCGCCGGGCCTGCCTGCTGCGCCTGCGGCCAATCCTGATGACCACCCTGGCGGCCATGCTCGGTGCCTTGCCACTGCTGTTGAGCCACGCCGAAGGTGCGGAAATGCGCCAGCCGCTGGGCCTGACCATCATCGGCGGCCTGGTGTTCAGCCAGGTCCTCACCCTTTACACGACGCCGGTGGTCTACCTGTACCTGGACCGCCTGCGCCACCGTTTCAACCGTTGGCGCGGCGTGCGCACCGACGCCGCCCTGGAAACCCCGCTATGACTTTTGCCCAGACCCCACTTCACCGTGCCCTGCAAGCGCTGACCCGTGGGCGCGGCTCGCGCCTGCTCGGCGCCGGGTTGTGCGTGGCCTTGCTCAGTGCCTGTACCCTGAGCCCCGACTACCACCGCCCCGAGCTGAACAGCACGGCGGCGCAGTTCAAGCATGCTGAGGGCTGGACCCAGGCCACGCCGTCCGATGCCATCGCCCGCGGCGCCTGGTGGGAAATCTACGGCGATGCCGGGCTCAATGCGCTGGTCGAAGAGCTCAACCGCAGCAATCAGACCGTGGCGCAATCTGAAGCCCAGTACCGCCAGGCCCAGGCGCTGGTGCGCAGCAGCCGTGCGGCGCTGTTCCCCAGCCTGGATCTGAGCGCCGGCAAGAACCGCTCGGCGCAGGGTACCGGCAGCTCCAGTTCCAGCCTGTCCAACAACAGCAGTGGAATTCGCAACACCTACAACGCGCAGTTGGGCGTGAGCTGGGAAATCGACCTGTGGGGCAAGCTGCGCGAAACCATGAATGCCAATGAGGCCAGCGCCGAAGCCAGCTTCGCCGACCTCGCATCGATCCGCTTGAGCCAGCAATCGGAGCTGGTGCAGAACTACCTGCAGCTGCGGGTGATCGACGAGCAGAAACGCCTGCTGGAAGCCACCGTGGCGGCCTATGAACGCTCGCTGCGGATGAACGAAAACCAGTACCGCGCCGGTGTCGCTGGCCCGGATGCCGTGGCCCAGGCGCGCACTCAGCTGAAGAGCACCCAGGCCGACCTGATCGACCTGATCTGGCAGCGCGCACAGTTCGAGAACGCCATTGCCGTGTTGCTGGGCAAGACCCCGGCCGACTTCGCCCTGGCCGACAGCAAGGACATTCCCGCGCTGCCGCAAATTCCGGTGTCCCTGCCTTCGCAGTTGCTGGAGCGGCGCCCGGATATTGCCGCCGCCGAGCGTAACGTGATGGCCGCCAACGCCAACATTGGCGTATCACGGGCGGCGTACTTCCCAGACTTGAGCTTGAGCATGAGCGGCGGCTATTCCAGCAGCAGTTTCAGCAACTGGATCGAGCTGCCCAACCGCTACTGGTCGGTAGGGCCGCAGTTGGCATTGACCTTGTTCGACGCCGGCAAGCGCAGCGCCGAGGTGGACCGCACGGTGGCGGTGTATGACCAGACCGTGGCGCAATACCGCCAGACCGTGCTCGACGGCTTCAAGGAAGTGGAAAACCTGCTGGTGCAGTTGAAGGTGTATGGCGATGAAGCGGTGGTGCGCCAGGAGGCGCTGGATGCCGCCCGCGAATCACTGCGCCTGACCGAGAACCAGTACCGCGCCGGGTTGATCGGCTACCTGGATGTGGTCAACGTGCAGACCACGGCGCTGAGCAACGAGCGTAGTGTGCTGAACCTGCTGCAAGGGCGCCTGGTGGCCAGTGTGCAACTGGTGGCAGCACTGGGTGGTGGCTGGGATGCCGAACAGGCGTTTGCCGAGCAGGATTGATTTAACCTGCAACCGCGCCCCCCCGCATTCCTCTGTGGGAGCGGGTTTACCCGCGAAGAAGCCAGCGCGGTGCATGACACCGGCTTTGCCGGTGTTCGCGGGTAAACCCGCTCCCACAGGGATCGTACTCGGCCACATCTTTGGATCCATTCCCATTCGCAAAAACCCCGTGCGTTTCGCCAAAGCTTGAGTACAATCGTCAGCTTTTTCCGGGCCCCCTGTCCCGGCCCTGGAACCCCAATGCTGACCGGTAGCTACTCCTCTTCGCTGGTGTTGATTTCGCTGTGCGTGGCGATCCTGGCGTCCTATACCGCCCTGGACCTGACCGGCCGCATCGCCACGGCCCAGGGCCGGGCTGCCTACCTGTGGATGGGCGGCGGCGCGCTGGCCATGGGCATTGGCGTGTGGTCGATGCACTTCATCGGCATGCTCGCCTTCAGCCTGCCGATCAACCTGGGCTACGATCTCACCCTTACCGCGTTCTCGCTGCTGATCGCGGTGCTGTCCTCGGGCTTTGCCTTGTGGCTGGTCAGCCAGCCAAGCCTGCCGGGGCTGCAGTTGTGTTTCGGCGCACTGATCATGGGCGCCGGCATCGCCTGCATGCACTACACCGGCATGGCCGCGCTGCGCATGCTGCCGGGCATCGACTATGACCCAGCGTTGTTCGGTGCCTCGCTGCTGATTGCCGTGGGCGCCTCGGCGGCGGCCTTGTGGATCGCCTTCCGCCTGCGCAAGCACACCCCTTATGTGCGGCAGATCCGTGGCCTGGCGGCGGTGGTCATGGGTTTTGCCATCGTCGGCATGCACTACACCGGCATGGCTGCGGCAAATTTCCCTGAGGGTAGCTTCTGTGGCGCGCTGGCCGGTGGGCTACAGGGTGATGGCCTGGTCTATCTGGTGCTGATCACCACCCTGGCGGTACTGGCGGTGGCCTTGCTGACCTCGGTGCTGGACGCCCGCCTGGAGGCGCGCACCGCCGAGCTGGCCCGTTCGCTGACCCTGGCCAACCAGGAACTCACCCAACTGGCCCTGCATGACACGCTGACGGATCTGCCCAACCGTACCTTGCTGGCCGACCGCATCGAGCAGGCCATCGCCAAAGTGACGGAGCAGGGCGGCTGTTTTGCCCTGATGTTCATCGACCTGGATGGCTTCAAACCGGTCAACGATGCCTTTGGCCACCATATCGGCGACTTGCTGCTAAAAGCCGTGGCAGCGCGCCTGCGCGGCCACCTGCACAGCCAGGACACGCTGGCGCGCATCGGCGGCGACGAGTTCGTGCTGCTGGTGGAACTGCAGGAGCCGAACGATGCCATGGACGTGGCGGTCAAGCAGGTCAACCTGGTGTCGCGGCCATTCCGCGTGGCCGAGCACGACCTGCAACTGACGGCGAGCCTGGGCATTGTCCTGTACCCGGGCAACGGCCAGGACCAGCATGAGTTGCTGCGCAATGCCGACGCCGCCATGTACCACGCCAAGAGCGCCGGCAAGAACGGCTACAGCTTCTTCGACGTGTCGATGAACAGCAACGCCCGCCAGCAATTGCAGTTGCTGCAGGACCTGCGCCAGGCGCTTGAGCAGCGCCAGTTCCGCCTGCACTACCAGCCCAAGTTCGACGCCCAGGCCTGCCAACCGATCGGCGCCGAGGCCTTGCTGCGCTGGCAGCACCCGCAGCAGGGCCTGTTGCTGCCTGACCGCTTCATCGGCCTGGCGGAAAAGACCGGCTTGATCATCCCTATCGGGGAATGGGTACTCGACGAAGCCTGCCGGCAAATGCGCCAGTGGCTGGACCTGGGGCACCAGGACTGGCGCATGGCGGTGAACCTGTCGGCCATCCAGTTCTGCCACGCCGGGCTGGTCGAGAGCGTGGCCCGGGCGCTGCAGCAGAACGGCCTGCCGGCCAACTGCCTGACCCTGGAAATCACCGAAACCACCGCCATGCACGACGCCGATGCCAGTTTGACGGTGCTGCAGCGCCTGTCCGACATGGGCGTGGACCTGTCCATCGACGACTTCGGCACTGGCTATTCCAGCCTGATGTACCTCAAGCGCCTGCCGGCCAACGAGCTGAAGATCGACCGCGGCTTCGTGCGCGACCTGGAGCAGGACAGTGACGATGCGGCGATCGTTTCGGCGATCGTGGCGTTGGGCCAGGCACTGGACCTGCGTATCGTTGCCGAAGGGGTAGAGACCGACAAGCAACAGGCCTTCCTGACCCGCCTGGGCTGTGATTCGCTGCAGGGCTACCTGCTAGGCCAGCCGGTGCCGGCCGAGCAGTTCATGGGCAAGTTGCAGCTCATGCGCCAGGAAACTACCGTCGCAGGTTAAACCGCGTCGCGCAGGGTGAAGGTAGGGATGAAGGCATCCATCTCCGCTTCGACGGCCTCGATGATGCGCTCTACATCGGCTGCAGCCATGATCGCCGCGCAAGGGATGCCGGCAATCGCCAGCAGGGTTTCACCGCTGGCGCGATCGAACAACCGCGCGACCATGCTGCGTGGCGCATCCATGCTGGCTTCGAAGCCCAGCGGGTGGAAATGCCAGCGCATCACCTGGCAGGCGTTGGGGAACGTCATCTTGTTCATATGCCAGCCTCCTTGTCCTTGCCTGGACGTGGTGAGCGGGTGGCCACATTGATGCGGCCGCTGGGAAGGTAACCATAGCACCTGCCACGCCCGATACTCGGCGGTGAATAAGACAAATGTACTAATGCATGACCGGGGTCACATCCTTGGTATGGATAGCATTTGGGCAGCGGCCTCCCTGGCAAACGTTTCCATGGCCGATAGCTGCGTGCTGCCTCATGGAATCTGCGGCTGCAATCGCCATCCGGCCCACCCTCTTTTCGGACGAACGGTATAAGCAGTTCAAACTTTCGAGTGGTCTTTCAGGAATCAGAATGAGTTTCGGCGCAAGTCAAGCGCGATACGTTGAGCGTCCGTAGGGCCGTAAAATAGGATGCTGTAGAAATCAGTCGGCGTGACAGGCAAGAATGAGCCTGTCCTTGCTGCGGCCAGAGCGGTTGTTAATGCAGCGGGAACAATGGTAAACGTCGCGCCCACTACCAGCGCTTGCTGGACTGGATCCGGAAGCCTGTTCCATTGGTGTGTAATTGCTCTTCGGCCCTCCGTGAAAGGTCGTGTCAAATCATTCACTGTAGCCGACAGCACGTGATTTGCAGCTCCGATTGTTACCTCGGTAAGCTCGTCGATTATTTGTGGTATCAGCGGCTCAATTTCTATCGTGGTGTCTTGTGTGGTCAAAGAGCTTCGCCTGGAGGGGGACGGTGTTTCCGGGGAAAGCCAGAGGTTCAATCTTGATACGCTTCTCCTAAGCCACTCGAAGAATCGTCCACTAGGATCGTGGCGGTTAATGGGGTCGTCCTGGCAATAAGCGTATGCGTTTATCCCACCTGCGGAAAATGGCGACAGCGCATCCGCTTGAATGAAGCGCGTAAGCATAGGTGAATAGAACCGATGCCCATTGCCTAAGGGGTAGCATCCACTGACCTTGTCCAGACGCTTGCCAGCAAAGCCGAATTCTGACACATGATCATTCGTTTCTCGAAAACCATAAGGTGAATATCTACATTTCGCGGGCGTAGTCGAGAGGCCTAACACAGTCGTCGCAAGATCACATTGCAATAGTTGGCACGCGGCAGAGCGCGAATCACGTTGACCGACGATTATCCCATCTGCACGTAAATAATGTTTCGATATAGTGCCTATTTCAGTGCACAGCATACTGTTCTTGTAAAAATAAATATTTTTGTGCATGGGAGCTCGGCCGTATTCATGGACTGAATTTTTTTCGTCGAAAAAATGTAAGTCGGTTACTTCTTTAGGTCTACTGGTAGAAATATCAGTTTTTCGGGTGGATGGATTGGTGATCCAGACTCAATCGAAAATGCCAGCAGCAATGTTGATGGTGAACCCCAGAATCGCCGTATTGAACACGAACCCCACCAGTGAATGCGCCAGCACCACCCGCCGCAGGCCGCGCCCAGCAACACCCACGTCGGAGGTTTGCACCGCCACGCTGAGGGTGAAAGAGAAGTAGTGGAAGTCCCAGTAATCCGGGTTGCGCTCACCATCGGCGAAGCGCAGGGGCGGTTCGTGGGTATGCCCGGTGTAGAACAGCCGGGCGTAGTGCAGGCTGAAGATGCAGCCGATCAGCAGCCAGGAGCCGGCCACGGTCAGCCCGGTGTAGAGGTAGTGGAGGGCCAGGGCCGTGCCTTGCAGGCCGCGGCTGGAAACCAGTTGCAGGGTGACGGCGGCGAGGCTGGCGATGGCGGCGATGCACACGGTGAGCAGGACCAGGCCGGCGTTTTCGTCTTCGACGCGGGCCACCTTGCGCACCTTTTCCGGGCTGGCGGTCCATGTCAGGTAGAGCACCAGCAGCAGGTACAACCACACGCCAAGGTTCCAGCCAGCGAGGATGTGCTGCACGCTGTCGCCAGCGGGGATCAGCCAGGCGCCGGCAAGGCCGACCACGGCGGCGATGCTCAGGCGGGGGTGGGTGCGGGTCAGGCGGTGGAAAGCCATGGGGCCTCGATTGCGGGGGCATGGCTACTACTCTAGACCGTCCTGATACAGTTGAGCGGCATGCGCGGTCCCTGTAGGAGCGGCCTTGTGTCGCGATAGGGCCGCAGCGCGGCCCCGGCGATTGTCGCTGCGAAGCTGAAAGTGTGGGGCCGCTTCGCACCCCGATCGCGACACAAGGCCGCTCCTACAAGGGTTCGCGTGGCCTGTTGTTTTCTTTGCCGCCCATCGCACGGCATTGCAACTCTCAGTACACTGCACACTCCAACCCCAACATCCGTTGAACTCGAGGTTTTTGCATGACGCTCAGTCCTTTGGCAGGCAAGCCGGCTCCGGCCAGCGTGCTGGTCGATATCCCCCGACTGCTCACCGCCTACTACACCGGCCGCCCGGATGCTGCCGTGGCGGCCCAGCGAGTGGCCTTTGGCACTTCGGGGCACCGGGGCACTTCGCTTGAGTTGAGCTTCAACGAGTATCACGTACTGGCTATTACCCAGGCCATTTGCCTGTACCGCCTGGAAAAGGGTATCGACGGCCCGCTGTTCATTGGTGCCGATACCCATGCCCTGTCTGCACCGGCCACCGCCAGCGCCCTGGAAGTGCTGGCAGCCAATGGCGTGCAGGTAATGCTGTCCAAGGATGACGAATACACGCCCACCCCGGCCGTGTCCCACGCCATCCTCTGCTACAACCGTGGCCGCACCCAGGGTCTGGCCGACGGCATCGTCATCACCCCGTCGCACAACCCGCCGCAAAGCGGTGGCTTCAAGTACAACCCGCCCAATGGCGGCCCGGCAGACAGCGACGTGACCAAGTGGATCGAAGCCAAGGCCAACGAACTGTTGGCTGCGAACCTGGCAGGCGTCCAGCGCATGGACCATGCCCAGGCGCTGCAGGCACCGACCACCCAGCGCCACGACTACGTGAGCAACTACGTGGCCGACCTGGAAAACGTCATCGACTTCGACGTCATCCGCAATGCCAAGCTGCGCCTGGGCGTGGACCCGTTGGGCGGGGCAGGGGTGCGCTACTGGTCGGCAATTGCCAAGTATTACCAGCTTGACCTGGAAGTGGTGAATACTGAAGTCGACCCAACCTTCCGCTTCATGACCGTCGACTGGGACGGCCAGATCCGCATGGACCCATCCTCGCCGTACGCCATGCAGGGCCTGATCGGCCTGCGCGAGCGTTTCGACGTGGCCTTCGCCTGCGACCCGGACCATGACCGCCACGGCATCGTCACCCCCGACGGCCTGCTGCAGCCGAACAACTACCTGGCCGTGGCCATCGACTACCTGTACCGCCACCGCCCGCAATGGCGTAGCGATGCCGCAGTCGGCAAGACCGTGGTCTCCAGCGGCCTGATCGACCGCGTCACCCAGCGCCTGGGCCGTGAGCTGTACGAAGTGCCGGTGGGCTTCAAATTCTTCGCCCAGGGCTTGTTCGACGGCTCGCTCGGCTTTGGTGGCGAGGAAAGTGCGGGTGCTTCGTTCCTGCGCCGTGATGGTTCGGTATGGGCCACCGACAAGGACGGGCTGATCCCGGCCTTGCTGGCTGCCGAGATGACCGCCCGCACCGGGCGTAACCCGAGCCAGGCCTACGCCGACCTGACCGAGGCGCTGGGCAAGCCGTTCGCCACCCGTGTCGAGGCCAAGGCCGATGCACGGCAGAAGGCCCTGCTGAGCAAGCTGGCACCGGAGCAGGTGAAGTCGACCGAGCTGGCTGGTGAGCCGATCGTGCAGATCCTCAGCCATGCCCCGGGCAACGGCCAGGCGATTGGCGGGCTGAAGGTGATGACCGCCAACGGCTGGTTCGCCGCACGCCCTTCGGGCACTGAAGACATCTACAAGATCTACGCCGAAAGCTTCATCGACGAGGCGCACTTGCAGCGTCTGGTACAGGAAGCGCAGGTGTTGGTGGATGCGGCGATTGCCTGATTGGGGCATGAAGTGCCTGGCTTGGGCTTTGGGTTGTGAGTGAGATCGAGCGCCGCCCGCGCGGCGCTTCGCAGCACAAGGCTGCTCCTACATCTGTTTCGGGCCAGTCCATCCTGTGAGGTCACCGCTGTCCGCCTTGTTTGTTCCCTTCGATATCGAAGGAGACGCTGCTCTTCATCAATCTCCAGCCATGCACCAAGGCTGCCACCCACCTGGCACAGGAATAATTGGCCCGAAACAGATGTAGGAGCAGCCTTGTGCTGCGAAGCGCCGCGCGGGCGGCGCTCGATCTCACCTGCACCACAAAATTCAAGCCAAACCCCCTCAACGGCACAAACCATCTGGTGCTGCAATGCGATGTAAATTAGAATTAATCTTATTTACACCGCCGCAGGGCCTTCCCCATGATCGACGCCGCGCCGCCACCGGAGCCTAGCCTGCCTGCCCTGTACCGGGAGCATCGCAGCTGGCTGGAAAACTGGCTGCGCCGGCGCATGGGCAATGCCTGGGATGCCGCCGACCTCAGCCAGGATACCTTCCTGCGCGTCCTGGCCAGTGCCCAGCCACTGGCAGACATTCGTGAACCACGCGCCTACCTGCTGACCGTGGGCAAGCGCCTGCTGAGCAACTTCCACCAGCGGCGCAGCCTGGAGCAGGCCTACCTGGACGCCTTGGCGCATTTGCCCGAGCAGCATGTGCCTTCGCCAGAGCAGCGCTGGATATTACTGGAAACCCTGCAAGCGCTGGATGAACTGCTCGACGGCCTGAAGGCGCCGGTGCGCAAGGCTTTTCTCTGGAGCCAGCTGGAAGGCCTGGGCTATGCCGAAATCGGCGAGCGCCTGGGCGTTTGCCAGCGCTCGGTGAAGCGCTACATGGCGCAGGCTTACGAACACTGCCTGCTGGCCGAATTGCAATGACCAGCCACTCCCCCGACACCCGCGAAGCTGTACGTGCTGCGGCGCGTTGGCTGGCACTGCTGGACTCTGGCGACGCCAACGAAACGGACTTGCAGCGCCTGGCGCAATGGCGCGCCAGCAGTAGCTTGCACGAAGACGCCTGGCAAAAGGCAGCATTGCTGCGCGCGCGTTTTTCCGGGTTACCTGGGCCGTTGGCAATGGCCACCCTGGACCGTCCGGATGCCGGCCGCCGCGCGCTTCTCAAACAGGCCCTGGGCGTGGCGGCGCTGCTGCCGGCGGCCTGGCTGGTGAGCCGCGAGTTGCCGCTGGAGGCCTGGACAGCCGACCTGCGCACCTCGGTAGGCGAGCGCCGGCAGGTACTGCTGAGCGATGGCACCTTCCTGCAGTTGAACACCGACAGTGCAGTGGATATCGACCTTGGTGCCCATCGCCTGACACTGCTGCGCGGTGAAGTAGCGGTCAAGGTACCCTCTGACGTAAGCGTGACCTTGCAAGTGCCTTACGGCCAGGTGGCGCTCAATGACGGTGAGGTCTGTCTGCGTCTGTTTGATGACGCCTGCCGGGTGTCGGTGGTCAATGGGGCGGCCCGCCTGCAGCCGTTGGGTGGCCCGGGAGTGCTGTTGCTGGCCGGGCAGCAGGCCAGTTTGCGGGTGGCAGGCGTCGGTCCTGCGAAAGCTTTTGATGCCTGGCCGCTAGGCTGGCGCGAAGGCGTGCTGCGCCTGGACGACCGCCCACTGGGCGAGTTGCTGCACGAACTGCGCAGGTACCGCCCTGGGGTATTGCGCTGGGCACCGGAGCTGGAGGGCCTGCGCGTTACCGGCACGTTCCGCCTCGACGATACCGACCGGGTGCTGGCCTTGCTCGCCGCCAGCCTGCCGTTGCAGGTGCAGACGCGCACACGTTATTGGGTGAGCCTGAGCGCACGAGAAAATCGTGCATGAGGCTGTCCCCTTTTTTTCCTTCGCCGGTCATTACCGGTAGGAGCAAATAAAGGGGAGCCTTGTTCAATGCCTGCAGTAATGTCTAGCCGCCTGCGCCCGTTGGTGTGTGCAGTGCGTCCGTTGTTCGCCATGAGCCTGTTGTTGTGCGCACCCGCCTGGGCCGATGAACCGGCCCGGCATGCCTACCAGGTACCCGCTGCCAGCCTGGGTACTACGTTGACCCAATTTGCCGACCAGGCAGGTGTCAGCATTTCGCTGGACCCGGCGCTGGTCAAAGGCCGTCAAAGTAACGGCCTGTCTGGCACCTACAGCGTCGACGAAGGCTTCACTCAGCTGCTACGCGGCAGCGGCTTGCAGTTGCTGCCGGTGGGTGAGGGGGCCTTCACCCTGATGCCGGCGCCCCAGGCCGGTAGTGCCCTGGAAATCGCCCCGACCAGCATCGTCGGTGGCTTGGCCGCAGGCAACGAAACGCAGCCCTATGCCGGTGGCCAGGTAGCACGCCAAGGTGCGCAAGGCCTGCTCGGCTCGCGCGACTTCATGGAAACGCCGTTCAGCATTACCAGCTACACCAGCGAACTGGTGAAGAACCAGCAGGCGCGCACCTTGGGCGAGCTGATTGCCAGCGACCCCTCGGTACGCGCCACCAACCCGGCCGGCGGGCGCTTCGAGCAGTTCACCATTCGTGGCTTCAGCCTGTTCAACAGCGATGTCGCCTACAACGGCCTGTACGGCATCTTGCCGACCTATTCGATCGACATGGAAATGGCCGACCGGGTCGACATCATCAAAGGCCCCAGCCAGCTGCTCAACGGCATTTCGCCGCGTGGCAGCGTGGGCGGCGGTATCAATGTGCAGCCCAAGCGGGCAGGCGACAAGCCGATTACCGAATTCACCGGCAGCTTTGCCTCCGGCAGCCAGGCGGGCGGTGCAGTGGATGTTGGCCGCCGCTTTGGCGAGGGCGACCAGTTTGGCGTGCGCTTCAATGGCGTGAAGCAGTCCGGTGATACCGAATGGGATCATCAAAGCGTCGATCGCGAAATGGCCGTGCTGGGCCTGGATTTTCGCGGCGAGCGCCTGCGTCTGTCGGCAGACCTGGGGCATACCGAGCGTGATACCGACGCGCCCCAGGAGCGCGTGCTGGTAGGTGCCAACGCCAAGGTGCCGGATGCCAACGATGTACGCCACAACTACGCCCAGGCCTGGAGCGAGGCGCGCACCAACGACACCTTTGGCGCGCTGCTTGCCGAGTACGATCTAAGCGAGTCGCTGCTGGCCTATGGCGCGGTCGGCGCGCGCAAGAGCAACCATGACTTCCTGCGCCACAACGTGTCGATCATCAACGATGCCGGTGACTTCACCGTGCAGCCGCGTGACTTCACCCGCGATGAATCGGTGCGCACGGCCATGGCCGGCCTGCGCAAATGGTTGCATACCGGGCCGGTCAGCCATGAGCTGAACCTGGCCGCCAGCTACTTCTACATGGACTTCACCAACGGCGGTGCGCGCTATGCCTCGGCGCCGAGCAACCTGTACAACCCGGTAGCCACGCCGACGCCGGGCACGCCAACCCGCCTCGACCCCGAGGTCTACACGGAAAACCGCTTCTCCGGCGTGGCCCTGGCCGACACCCTGGGCTTTTTCGACGACCGCTTGTTGCTGACCCTGGGCGCGCGCTGGCAGCGGGTGCAGGTGGATGACTGGAGCGACGGCATCAAGGGCGATACGGCTTACGATGAAGAGAAGGTCTCGCCCTCCGGTGGCGTGCTGCTCAAGGTCACCGACCAGCTGTCGTTGTACGCCAACTACATGGAGGGCCTGAGCCAGGGCAAGATCGCCCCATCGACCTCGATCAACGAAGACCAGATCTTCCCGCCGTTCACCAGCCGCCAGGTCGAGGTTGGGGCCAAGTACGACCTCGGCCAGGTGGCCTTCACCGCCAGCGCCTTCCGCATTCGCCAGCCGGCCTACGAGACCAATGCCACCTCACGGGTGTTCGGCCCCAACGGCAAGCGTGACAACCGCGGCATCGAGCTGAGTGTGTTCGGTGAACCGCTGCAAGGCGTGCGGGTGTTGGGTGGGGTGATGTACATCGACAGCGAGCTGACCGACACCGTCGGTGGTGCCTACGACGGCAACCGCGCGCCGGCCACGCCCGAGTACAACGTCAACCTTGGCGCCGAGTGGGATGTGCCAGGGGTGAACGGCCTGACTTTGACGGCGCGGGGTATTCACTCCAGTTCGCAGTACCTGGACCAGAACAACAGCAAGCAGATCGATGGCTGGGAGCGGTATGACCTGGGGGCGCGTTACGCGTTCAAGGTGGATGCTACCGAGGTGACCTTGCGCGCCAGTGTCGAGAACGTGCTGGATGATCGTTACTGGAGTTCGGCGGGGGCGTCGGATGACAGTGAGCCGGGGTTGACCCTGTCCACCCCGCGCACCTACCTGCTGTCGGCAACAGTCGGTTTCTAAGCCCGGCAGGCAGGCCTTGCTCATTCCCTGTGAAAACGTGAATCCAATGCTTACGCGATCCCTGTAGGAGCGGCCTTGCGTCGCGAAAGGGCCGCAAAGCGGCCCCGGCGGTTTCAGCGGCGAAGCTGAAAGTGTGGGGCCGCTGCGCGCCCCATCGCGACACAAGGCCGCTCCTACAGGGGATCGCGTAAGCCTGCGAAGTCAGCCCGCCCCAGCTTCTGTGCCTGCCCCTGCAACACCCGCATCAAATGCAGCGCCGCATGCGACGGCGGCTCGAAGCGCGAGTAGACAAAGCTGATATCGAAGTGAATCTCATCGGCCAACGGCACCACCGCCAACCCGCTGTCCTGCGCCACGAACTCGTCGATCACGCTGATACCCATGCCTTGCTTGACCAGCGCCACGGCTTCGTTGGCATTGGTGAACGACAACAGTGATTTCAGCTGCAGGCCACGGCGCTCGATATGCCCGGCCAGCAGTTTGCCAAACGGCATGTCGGGGCGGAACAGCAGCAAGGGGTGACCATCCAGTTGCTGCAAGGTCAGCGCGGCCTGCCCGGCCAGCGGGTGGCCGGGCGGCATCACCACCACCATGCGTCCGCGCATGAACGCCTGCGAATGCAGGTGATCGTGCACCACGGGCAGGGCGGCAATCGACAGGTCGACTTTTTTCGACAGGATCTGGTTGGGCATTTCACCCATCAGCGAGGTCTGCCATTCGATGTTCAGCGATGGCGACTCCCGCTTGAGTTGTGCCAGGGCAATCGGGATGACCACCGTCGACAACGACGCGCTGCACGAAATGCGCAGTTTGCGCTGGCCACCGGCGCCCAGTGCCAGGGCGCACTCGTTGACCTCCAGCGCAGCCTGGTACACCCGCTCGACTTCGCGGAACAGCACCTGCGCTTCGGCCGTCGGCACCAGGCGGTTGTTGATGCGCTCGAACAGTGGGTAGGCCAGCCGACCTTCGATGTACTGGATCAGCTTGCTTACTGCCGGTTGCGACACATACAGCAGCTTGGCCGCAGCGCTGATCGAGCCAGTCAGCATCACCGCCCGGAACACTTCCATGTGCCGCAGTTTGAACACCATCGGGCTGGCATCCGCGCCTTCATTGCCAAGCAGCATATTTATTACCTTCGGTTATGGTCTTCGCCATCTGGGTATGTGCGCCAAACCCGGCCACGCAGTATCGTGAACCCAGCCTGATCGCCCTTGCGGCGCACCATAACAAGATCTGCAGGCAAGCGCAGTGGCGCTTGAAGGGAGTGCTGCGTGAACATCTTTGACGAAGCGAAGATCGATTGCCATAACCATTTGTTTGACCCCGCGCGTTTCCCCTACCACGCCGATGCGCCCTACGCGCCCTCTGGCCAGGAAGTCGCCACCCAGGAACAGTTCACCCGGGTGATGGACGCCTATGGGGTGCAACATGCCTTGCTGGTTGGGCCCAACAGTGGCTATCACACCGACAACCGCTGCCTGCTGCATGCCTTGGCCACCGGGCAGGGTCGCTTCAAGGGGGTGGCGGTGGTCGCGCCGGATATCACCCTCGACGCGCTGTCGGCATTGCAGGCACAGGGCGTGGTCGGCATCGCCTTCAACCCCGCGTTGTATGGGGTATCCAGCCTCAAGGGCGTTGACCCGTTGTTCGGCAAGCTCGCCGAGCTTGGTCTGTTTGCCCAGGTACAGGTGTGTGAAGACCAGTTGCTGGACCTGCATGGCCTGCTGCAAGGCTCGCAGGCACGCCTGTTGATCGACCATTGCGGCCGCCCGGATGTTGCCGCCGGGGTGCAGCAAGCCGGTTTCCAGGCGTTGCTGAGGCTGGCCGACAGTGGCCGCGCCTGCGTGAAGCTGTCGGGCATGCAGAAGTTCGCCGCAGCCGATGCCTTGCTGGAACAGAGCAGTGCCTACGTTCACGCCTTGCTCGAAGCCTTTGGCGCCGAGGCCTGCGTATGGGGCTCCGACTGGCCGTTCATTCGCCAGCGCTCGCGGGTCGACTACGGCCCTTTGTTGAAACTGGCCGAACACCTGATGCCCGATGCCCGGCAGCGCCGCACGGTGATGTGGGACACCCCGCGCCGACTGTTCGGGTTTGCCTAGAAACCTGTTGCTTGCCATTCCAATAACAAGAGAGCAATCGTCATGAACACTGAACAGAACGCCAGCCTCGGGGTGTTCGACACCCCGGCGCGTGCGCAGCAACGCACCCGCACCCGCTTCATGATCCTGGCGCTGATTTCCGGCGGCACCATGATCAACTACCTCGACCGCAGCGTGATGGGCATTGCCGCGCCCAGCATCAGTGCCGACCTTGGCCTGAACGCGGCGATGATGGGGGTGATCTTCTCCGCGTTTTCGTGGACCTACGCCGCCGCACAGATTCCGGGCGGTATCCTCATTGACCGCTTGGGTACCAAGCTGACCTACTGGCTGGCGCTGACCCTGTGGTCGCTGTTCACCGGCCTGCAAGGCCTGGCGCAGGGCTTCCTGTCGCTGCTGGGCATGCGCTTCCTGGTCGGGGCAACCGAAGCCCCGTGCTTCCCGACCAACAGCCGCGTGGTGGCCACCTGGTTCCCACAGAGCGAGCGGGCCAGGGCGACCGGTATCTACACCTTTGCCGAATACACCGGGCTGGCGTTCCTCACGCCGCTGCTGTTCTGGGTACTGCACGCCTACGGCTGGCGCTTTCTGCTGCTGGCCGTGGGCCTGCTGGGCATCCTTTACGGTCTGGTGTGGTGGCGCAAGTACCACGAACCGTACCAGACGACTACGGCCAACCAGGCCGAACTGGACTACATCGCCGCAGGCGGCGGGGTGGTCGATGGCGGGCAGAAGGCCACAGCGTTCAGTTGGTCGCAGATCCCGGCGCTGCTCAAGCACCGCAACATGCTCGGCATCTGCCTGGGCCAGTTCGCCTGCAACTCCACCAACGTGTTCTTCCTCACCTGGTTCCCCACCTACCTGGTGACCGAGCGGCACATGCCCTGGCTCAAGGTCGGCTGGGTGGCGGTACTGCCGTTCATTGCCGCCTCGCTTGGCACCCTGGTTGGCGGCTGGCTGTCCGACGCCTTGCTGCGCCGCGGCTACTCGCTGAACGTGGCGCGCAAGCTGCCGGTGATCGCCGGGCTGCTCACCGCCTCGGTGATCGTGTTGGCCAACTATGTCGAGTCCGACGCGCTGGTGATCGCCATCCTGTGTATCGCCTACTTCGCCCAGGGCATGTCGGCGCTGGCCTGGATGATCGTGTCCGATATCGCCCCCAAAGGCCTGCTGGGCCTCAGTGGCGGCCTGTTCAACCTGTTCGCCAACGCGGCCGGCATCGTCACCCCGTTGACCATCGGCATCATCGTTTCGCTGACCGGCTCGTTCGTCTGGGCCCTGGCGTTCGTGGCGTCGATCACCGTGCTTGGTGCGCTGTGCTACCTGTTCATGGTCAGTGACTTGCGTCGCTTGCCGGATATTCCTTCTGTCGAAAATGGAGCAAAACAATGAGCCAGTACCTGCAAGGCCAGACCGCAATCGTGACCGGTGGCATGCGTGGCATCGGCCTGGCGATCGCCCAGCGGCTGCATGCTGCCGGCGCCCAGGTGGTGATCTGGGACCTCGCCGTCGATGGCTGGAGCAGCGCTGAAAATGGCTTCGAGCCGGTGCTGCGCCAAGCGGTGGATGTGTCATCGCTGGCGTCGGTGGAGGCCGCCTTCGCCGAGACACTGGCGCGTTTGGGGCAGGTGCAGATCCTGGTCAACAACGCCGGTATCAACGGCCCGGTGGTGGCCTCGTGGGAGTACCCGCCAGAGGCCTGGGACAAGGTCATCGGCATCGACCTGAACGGGGTGTTCTATTGCTGCCGCACCGCCATCCCGCACATGCGTGAAAACCGCTACGGGCGCATCGTCAATATCGCTTCCATGGCCGGCAAGGATGGCGTGCAGTACATCTCGGCCTATTCGGCAGCCAAGGCCGGGGTCATCGCCTTCACCAAGGCGGCGGCCAAGGAGCTGGCGCAGGACGGCGTGCTGCTCAACTGCGTGGCACCGGCCATGGTCGAGACACCGCTGATGGCCGAGATGACCGCCGAGCATATTGCCGCGAGCAAGGCCAAGATCCCCATGGGGCGCTTCCTCAAGGCCGAGGAAATCGCCAACATGGTCAGCTGGATTGCCGGGCCCGAGTGCAGCTTTACCACCGGCTTTGTGTTCGACCTCAGCGGCGGGAGGGCGACCTATTGAATGGCCTGGGTGTGGCGCACCTGACGGCGCTGGAGCTGGCGCCGGCCAGGCTGGTGCGTGAGGCGCGCCGCGCCGGCTTCAGCGCGGTAGGGCTGCGTTTGCACCCGGTCATGCCGGGGGCGCAGGCCTATCCCGTAGCGGCGGGTAGCCAGGCGATGCGTGAGCTGCGGGCGGTGATGGCGGGGGAAGGTGTGCGTGTTAGCGACATCGAATTTGTTTCATTGACGGCACAGACACAGGTCGCCGACTACGAAGCGCTACTGGCCGCAGGTGCCGAGTTGGGTGCGCAGAGCCTGACGGTGTCCGGGGACGATGACGATGTTGCGCGGCTGACCGGCAACTTTGCAGCGCTGTGTGAACTGGCGCGTGGCCATGGTCTGCGGGTAGACCTGGAGTTCATGCGCTGGCGGTCGGTGGCGAACCTGCAACAGGCTTGCGCGGTGGTGACGGGGGCAGGGCAGGACAACGCCGGCGTACTGGTCGATGCCTTGCACCTGTTCCGTTCGGGTGGGCAGGTGACGGACATCGCTTTGCTCGACCCGCGTTGGCTGCGAGCGGTGCAGCTATGTGATGCACCGCTGCAGGCGCCCGCCGACGAGCTGATCATCCAGGAAGCCCGCGAGGGCCGTTTGCTGCCAGGCGACGGGCAACTGCCGCTGGTGCAGTTGCTCGCCGCATTGCCGAAGGACGTGAGCGTCAGTGCAGAAGTACCGTGTGCCCATTTGCACGGGCAAGCGCGCTTGATCGCCGCTGCACGCTCAACCCGTGCGCTACAGGCTGCCGGTCATTCCTGATCGGGTACCACGGCGATCACGTCGATCTCCATCAGCCACTCGGCCTGGGCCAAGCCGGCCACCACCAGCCCGGTGGAAATCGGGAACACGCCCTTGAGCCACTTGCCCACTTCCTTGTACACCGGCTCGCGGAAGCGCGGGTCGGTGATGTAGGTGGTGGTCTTGACGATGTGCGACAGGTCAGAGCCGGCCTCTTCAAGCAGTTGCTTGACGTTCTTCATCGCCTGCTCGGTCTGCGCCTGCGGGTTGCCCAGGCCCACCAGCTTGCCTTCAAAGTCGGTACCTACCTGGCCACGCACATAGATGGTGTTACCGGCCCGCACGGCCTGGCACAGGTCGTTGTCCAGGGTCTGGTTGGGGTAGGTTTCCTTGGTGTTGAACATGCGGATGCGAGTATGGGTAGGCATCAGTGGGCTCCGAGGGTGCTGACGTTGCTGATCAGGTTGTCTTGCTCATCCGCTTCGCGCTGTTCGCGGTCGCGGTAGGCGGTATAGGTGCGTTGCGTGGCGATGTGGCCGGCGACGTGCTTGGCGTCGTGCCATACGCCCCAGATGAACGACGAGCCACGGCGCGACAGCCACGGCAGGCCAAGGAAGTACACGCCTGGCTCGCGGGCCACGCCGCGCTGGTGCTGGGGTTTGCCGTTGGCGTCGAAGGTATCTACCTGCAGCCAGCTGAAGTCCACGCCGTAACCGGTGGCCCAGATGATGCTGCTGACGCCGGCCTGCGCCAGGTCCAGCTGCTGCAGCGGGTTGGTCATGCAAGCTGGATCGGCCAGGCGTTTGCGTGCTTCGGGCTCTTCCGGCAGGTCCAGGCCGTTGCGTTCGATGTAGGCATCAGCGGCATCCAGCAGGGCCAGGTAGTTTTCGTCGCCACGGTTGATGTTCTCGACCAGGTTGTCCTGGAAACGCGCCACGCCGTTCTCGAACGACTGGGTCAGGCCGACCAGGGTCATGCCCTGATGGGCGAGGGCACGGAAGTCCACGGTGTGGCCGCCGCGGGCACCGCTCACGGCAATGGTCACGTGCTCGCGGCCGGGCTTGGCGATTTCCGCATCCCACTCACCCAGCACGCCCAGCCACCAGCAGAAGTCGCGGTTGCGGTAGGCGCGTGGCGGGCGGTCGTGGGCGCCGACCGACAGGTACACCTGGCGCCCGGCACGCATCAGCTCTTCGGCGATCTGCACGCCGGAGGAACCGGCACCCACCACCAGCACTGCGCCTTCAGGCAGTTGCTCTGGGTTGAAGTAGGCGGCGGAGTGGATCTGGTGCAGGTTGCTGTCTTTCGGCGCGATGGCCGGGATCACCGGTTTCTGGAACGGGCCGGTAGCAGCGACCACACGGTTGGCGCGAATCACGCCTTCATTGGTTTCAATGGTGAAGCCTGGGCGGTCGCTGTTGCGCACCACGCGCTTCACTTCGATGCCGGTGCGCACTGGCAGGTTGTACTTGCGTACGTACTGCTCGAAGTAGTCGGCGACCTGGTCCTTGCCGGCGAAGGCGTCGGCATCGAGGTTGAATTCCAGGCCTGGGAAGCGGTCGTGCCAGACCGGGCCGTTGGCTACCAGCGAGTCCCAGCGGCCAGTGCGCCAGGCCTCGGCAATGCGGTTGCGCTCCAGCACCAGGTGCGGCACGCCAAGCTTGCTCAGGTGTTCGCTCATGGCCACGCCGGCCTGGCCGGCGCCGACCACGAGGGTGTCGATTTCGAAGTTGTTCAGTGTCATGTCCGAGCCCTTGTTAAGGCGGTTTTTGTCAGGTCGGTTTGGAGGACCGCCGTTGCCTGGGGCCAGACTAGGGATGCTGTGGAAATGGCGAAAATAGTATTTAGCTGGTGCTTGCCGATAAAACGGCGAAGGCCTTGTGTTATTTGGCTTGTGGGGTGGGTTGGTCGGGTGCATGTCGTGGATTTTGAGGTGGTGCGCAGATCGAGCGCCGCCCGCGCGGCGCTTCGCGGCTAAAGCCGCTCCTACGTTTGTTTCGGGCCAGTGCATCCTGTGCCTGGCGCGCGCGACCGCCTTGTTTGTACGACGCGATTTCGAGGTGTACGCCACGGCGTTCGCGCACAAATGCCACAGGCATAATTGGCCCGAAACAAATGTAGGAGCGGCTTTAGCCGCGAAGCGCCGCGCGGGCGGCGCTCGATCTCCGCCCGAGCCTAGTTTTTTCCTGCCTACCCCCTCGGAAAAAGGTCGTTTCGCCTGCCGAAAGGTCCACCCAGAATGCCGTGTATCGCACAGCACAACAGGAACCTAGACATGACGTTCTCCATCATTGGTCGTTGCCAGGAAACCGGCCAGGTCGGTATTGCCATCAGCTCGTCGAGCATCGCCGTGGGCGCCCGTTGCCCGTGGGTGCGGGCCGGCGTGGGCGCGGTCTCTACCCAGAACATCACCCTGCCGGCGCTGGGCCCGCAGATTCTCGATGCCATGGAGCGGGGCCAGTTGCCGCCTGCCGCAGCGCTGGACCGGATACTGAGCGCCAATGGCTGGAGCGAGTACCGTCAGGTCACGGTGATCGACAGCCACGGCCAGGTGGCGCTGTTCACTGGCCGCGAGGCGCTGGGCACGCACAATGCCGTTGCCGGTGAGCAATGCGCAGCAGCCGGTAACCTGCTGTCCTCGACCCAGGTGGTCGAAGCGATGGTGCTGGCCTTTGAACAGGCCGGCGGGCACCTGGCCGACCGCCTGCTGGCGGCCATGCACGCGGCGATGGCTGCTGGCGGTGAGGCCGGGCCGGTGCATTCGGCGGCGTTGAAGATCGCCGGCGAATTGACCTGGCCACTTGTAGACCTGCGCGTTGACTGGGCCGATGCCGACCCGATCGGTGTGCTCGATGGCCTGTGGCAAGCCTACCGCCCACAGATGCAGGATTACGTCACCCGTGCCCTCAATCCGACCGCCGCACCAAGCTACGGGGTGCCGGGTGATGAGTGAGTTTGCCAGCCGCACGCTGCTGGCCCGGCTGATCGGCTTTGCCACGGTCAGCCGCGACTCCAACCTGGCACTGATCGGCTTCATCCGTGACTACCTCGCCGAGCTGGGGGTGGAAAGTGAGCTGTTTCATAACCCGGAAGGCACGAAGGCCAACCTGTTCGCCACCATCGGGCCCAAGGATGTCGGTGGCCTAGTGCTTTCGGGGCATACCGATGTGGTGCCAGTGGATGGCCAGGCCTGGACGGTCGATCCGTTTGCCCTGAGCGAACGCGACGGGCGCCTGTATGGCCGCGGTACGGCCGACATGAAAGGTTTCATTGCTTCGGTACTGGCGGCGGTGCCCGCATTCCTCGCCCAGCCCTTGCGCATGCCGGTACACCTGGCGTTTTCCTATGACGAGGAAGTCGGCTGCCTGGGCGTGCGCTCGATGCTGGCAGCGCTTGAACGGCGCCCACACAAACCGCGCCTGTGCCTGATCGGCGAACCCACCGAGCTCAAGCCGGTGCTGGGGCACAAGGGCAAGCTGGCGATGCGCTGCCAGGTGCATGGCGCGGCCTGCCATTCGGCGTATGCGCCGTATGGGGTGAATGCCATCGAGTATGCGGCGAAGCTGATCGGCAGGTTGGGAGAGATCGGTGATGCATTGGCCTTGCCTGAGCATCACGACGAGCGTTTTGACCCACCGTTCTCAACGGTGCAAACCGGGGTGATCAAAGGGGGCAGGGCGCTGAACATCGTGCCAGCCGAGTGCGAATTCGATTTTGAAGTGCGCGCATTGCCGGGGTTCGAGGCGCAGGCGGTGGCCGAGCAGTTGCAGGCTTATGCCGAGGCCGAGCTGCTGCCGCGTATGCGCAAGGTCAATGCCGACAGTGCCATTCGCCTGGAGCCTTTGAGTGCCTACCCGGGGCTGGCTACACCAGAGGACAGTGAAGCCGCGCGGTTGGTGGCGTTGCTCAGTGGGTCGGATGAATTCGGCACGGTGGCGTTTGGTACCGAAGGCGGGCTGTTCGACAAGGCGGGCATCCCGACCGTGGTGTGCGGGCCTGGCAGCATGGACCAGGGGCACAAGCCGGATGAGTTCGTCAGTGTCGAGCAGTTGCAGGGCTGTGATGCCATGCTGCTCAGGCTGGTGGACTACCTCAAGCAGGATTGACGGTGTTGGCTTCTTCGCGGGTGAACCCGCTCCTACAGGTACTGCACTGGGTCTGAAGGTTGTGGTATCCCTGTAGGAGCGGGTTCACCCGCGAATGGGCCGCAACGCGGCCCCGGCGACTCAGAAGGTAGCCTTGACCTGCAGGCCAACCACCAACGCGTTGTCGATGTCCTTCCCAGAGAACGCCCCCGGCTCGATGATGTATTGCACATCCGGCCGCAGATTCAGCCACGGCGTGGCCTGGTAGCCATAGCTCAGCTCGATCAGCTGCTCGGCGCTGTCGATATCGGGGAACTGCTGGCCAGCGTTGAACGCGGTATCTTCCAGCACATCGCGGCTACGCGGGTTAGGTACGGCGCGGCCATAACCCAGCGCCACGGTGTCTTTCGGGCGGTCTTCGAACGGCTTGTACAGCACCACGCCGGCGCCGTACCACTTGGTGAATGGCGAGGCTGCCTTGCTCGACGCCGAGTACTGGCCGAAGGCATGCAGGCTGCGGCCCGGCGAGGCCTGGTCGTTCCACACCGCCTGGTCGACAAGCAGGTAGTGACCACCGCGACCGGATACTTCGTCGTCGCTGCCGATGCGTTTCACGTCGGAGCTGTCGTAGTAGTAGCCCAGCTTGTACTCGCCCGGCAGTTCACCCTGCAGCTTGTACACCAGCTCCACCGGCACCACGGTGCCGGTAGTGTGCTTGGGGCCCAGGTGCCAGGCGCGGCTGGAATTGCCGTTGCTCTCGGGGTCGACGTTGAACGCCGCCACGCGCAGCTGCCAGGCCGGCGACAGGTCGTACTTCACCCGCACGCCGAGGTGGGCGTTGGGGTAGTTGGTCCAGCCACTGCCACCGGACATGTTCAGCGGGTGGCCGCAGAAGCCGGCGTTCATGAAGTTGCACAGGATGCCGCTGTCCAGCCCGCCAAGGTCGTTGCCCATGGCCATATAGCCCAGCTTGACGTTGAGCGCCGGGGTGAACAGGGTGCGCTCGTAGCTCAGCTCGGTCAGGCGGGTGTACAAGCCACCGAAGTTTTCCTGGATCGGCAGGCGGTTGCCTACCAGGTCTTCTGAGGCGCTATTACCGCGGCGGTCGTTGATGGTCAGCTGGACTTTACCGCCGTTGTCCAGGCCATACAGTTTCGACAGGTCGAACTGCACGCCCAGCTTGAGGTTCTGCGAATAGCGCGCCGAGCGGTGCAGGCCGCCGTGGGCGTTGTAGGCGGTTTCGCCGCTGTAGTCGCCGGTGAACTTGACGCCGTCATCTTCCAGCTGGTGGCGCAGGCCGCCCCAGTCACCGGTCATGGTGCTGCGGGTCAGCAGGTCATCGTTGGCGAGGGCGGTCGTGCTGGCCAGGGCCAGCAGCAGGGTGGGGGTGATGCGAATTGCGGATGGCATTGCTGAGTCTCGAGTTGTCTTTGGGGCCATTCGCGGGCAAGCCCGCTCCTACAACGGCCGGTGCCGTCCCTGTAGGAGCGGGTTTACCCGCGAAGCAGGCGACGCGGTCTTACGGCAGTGCGTAAGAAATCACATAATCGCCACGGTCAGTCGACTGGCGCGCACCGCCAGCAGTGATCACCACGTACTGCTTGCCGGTCTTCGGCGAGACGTAGGTCATCGGGCCGCCCTGGCTGCCCACTGGCAGGCGAGCCTTCCAGATTTCGTTGCCGTTGCTGCTGTCGTAGGCGCGCAGGTAGAAGTCCTGGGTGCCGGCGATGAACACCAGGCCGCCTTGGGTCGACAGGGTGCCGCCCAGGGTTGGCAGGCCGATCTTGATCGGCAGGTGCATGCGGATACCCAGCGGGCCGGTGTCTTCAACGGTGCCCACCGGTACCTGCCAGGCCACCTGGCGGGTCTTCATGTCGATGGCGGTGAGGGTGCCGAACGGCGGCGCCTGGCACGGAATACCGGCAACCGACAGGAAGCGGTTCTTGTTCACGGCATACGGGGTGCCCTTGAGCGGTACTGCGCCCATGCCGGTGTTCAACGCTTCGCCACCGGAAGCTGCGCCACCTTTGTTCTGCGAAGGGATCATCTGGATCCACAGGCCCAGGCGCATGTCGTTGACGAAGATGAAGCCATGCACCGGGTCGGTGGAGAGGCTGCCCCAGTTCATGCCACCCAGCGAACCCGGGAAGCTCAGCGACAGGTCGGTGCCCGGCGCGGTGTACAGGCCGTCGTAGCGCATCTTCTTGAAGTCGATACGGCACAGCAGCTGGTCATACGGGGTAGCGCCCCACATGTCCGATTCGGTCAGGGTCTGCGCGCCAATCTGCGGCATGCCCACCGACTTCGGCTGGGTTGGGGAGTACGGCTCGTTCGGGATGTTGCTTGGCTTGACCGGTACTTCGTCGACCTGGGTGAGCGGCTTGCCGGTGGCGCGGTCGAGCACGTAGATCTGCCCGGCCTTGGTGCCGATCACCACCGCAGGCACCGACTTGCCG
Organism: Pseudomonas sp. NPDC089392; assembly: GCF_044749595.1. Classification (NCBI taxonomy): domain Bacteria; kingdom Pseudomonadati; phylum Pseudomonadota; class Gammaproteobacteria; order Pseudomonadales; family Pseudomonadaceae; genus Pseudomonas; species Pseudomonas sp. NPDC089392. Next base: position 16,887 of record NZ_JBIVIF010000012.1, on the reverse strand, counting down.
TCGTCCTTGGTGAAGTCGATCAGGCTCGGCTGCATCGGCAGGTCGAAGTCCCACAGGTCGTTGTGCACGGTCTGGTACACCCACTTCTGGTTGCCGGTGGTGGCGTCCAGGGCCAGCACCGAAGCGCCGTAGGTGTGGTCCAGCTTGTTGCGTTCAACGCCATAGATGTCGGTGGACGACGAGCCCATTGGCAGGAACACGGTGTTCATCGCCGGGTCGTAGGACATCGGTGCCCAGCTGTTCGGCGTGCTGCGCACGTAAGTGCTATCGCCCTGCGGTGCCTGGCGGTCTTCCGGGTTGCCCGGGTCGAAGGCCCAGCGCATTTCACCGGTGATCACGTCGAAACCACGGATCACACCGCCTGGCATGTCGGTCTGGACGTTGTCGGCGACGCGGCCGCCGACCACCACGGTGGTGCCGGCCATCAGCGGTGCGGAGGACAGCTGGTAGTAGGAGTCCGGCACATTGCCCAGGCCAGCCATCAGGTTGACCTGGCCGTTGTTGCCAAAGCCCTGGCAGAACTCGCCGGTGTCGGCGTCGACGGCAATCAGGCGGCCGTCGATGGTGTTGGTCAGCAGGCGACGCTGGCAGTTGGCGCCAGCCGCCACGCTGCCGCCGGTGATTGGCGAGCTGTTCGGCTGGGTCGGCTGGGCGATGGCGGCCGTGGCGTCGAAGTAAGCCATGCCACGGCAACGCTGCCAGACCTTGGACTGGGCGTTGATCGCGTTCTTCCACAGCTCTTTGCCAGTGTCGGCATCAAGGGCGATCAGGTTGTTGTGCGGGGTGCAGATGAACACCTTGTTGCCGACCTGCAGCGGGGTCAGCTGGTCTTCGGCGCCGTTGCCGTCGCTGATGGCCACGTCGCCGGTGTGGTAGGTCCAGGCCACTTTCAGCTTGTTGACGTTGTCGCGGTTGATCTGGTCCAGCGCGGCGAAGCGGCTGCCACCTTCGGTGTTGCCGTAGTGGGCCCAGTCTTTCTGCTCCTTGCCGGCTTCGACCGGGGTCATGCCTGGGCCTTTGCCGTTAGGGGCGACGCTTGGGTGGGCAACGAACATGTTGCCGGCGGCGATCACCAACACCACTGCGATGACTGCGGCAATGCCGTAGGCACCACGGCCGGCGCTGGCGCCGTTGGCACGCGCCAGCAGCGGGTAGACCAGTGCCACCACCATGCCGATTGCGCCGAACATGAACAGGCGCGAGAACAGCGGCCAGAATACCAGGCCGGCGTCGATCAGTGCCCAGATGGCAGTACCGACCAGGAACAGCGCGTACAGCCAGGCACCAGCCTGCTTGCGACGTGCGATGAGAATACCGGCGATGGCCATGGCCAGGCCGCCGATCAGGAAGTACCAGGAACCGCCCAGGCCGGCGAGCTTGACGCCGCCAGCAGCCAGGAGGAGACCGAGCAGGGCGATGACCACGCCCAGGCCGATCAGGATGATGTTTGTGGCGCCAGTGGCGCGCGGTGTTTCTTTCATGCCAGGGATCTCAGCAGGTGGAATGCGCGCAGTTTAAGCCCTTAGCTTGCTAATTAACAAGTTGGTACATTATTTTGTGAGGCTGATTGTCGCAGGGCTGAACTTGCCAAGGTGTGGCTAAAAGTTTAGATCAGGCAGTGAAAAATGCATTAAACAGGGTGTTCATGCCGGTTATGCAATCTGCATTTCATTTTCACGCCGGCCATGGGGTGCTGCTGCTGTAGAACACCGCGAGCCAGATGGTGGCCGTGCCGGGGGCGGTCCATTCCACGCGGTGGCGGCAGTGCGGCGGGATCTCCAGGCAGTCGCCGGGCGCCAGCAGTCGGGTGTGGTGCTCATGCTCGAAGCGCAGACCGGCAGCGCCGCTGAGCAGCACGATCCATTCGCCCTCGGCCTGGTCGTACCAGAAGTCGGGCGGGCTGGCCTGGCCGCTGGAGACGATACGCTCCACACGCACGCCAGGGCGGCTGAGCAGTTCGTCGACATGCTCGGCACGGGTGGGGTCACAGGGGGGTAGGGCAGCCAGCAGGTTGCTTGGGGTCATGGGAAGCCTTGTCTGAAAGTGAGAGATTCCACTATGGACGCAATCGTCGTGCAGCGCGCTTCTTGACCCGCCCGGCTGTTTGTAAGAACTTTCCGAGTTTTGGGAAGCGGGCCGCAAATGGACAAACTCCTGGCGATGAAGATGTTCGTGGCCACCGTCGATGCCCAGGGCTTTTCTGCCGCCGCGCGCCGGCTTGGGCTGGCGACATCGTCGGTGACGCGCCTGGTCGATGCCCTGGAAGCAGCGCTGGGCACCACCTTGCTCAACCGCTCGACCCGCCAGGTCAGCCTGACCGAAGCCGGTGCCCGCTACTACGACCGTGCGCGGGGCATTTTCGAGGCGCTGGACGAAGCCGATGCCAGCGTCGCTGATCGCGGTGAAGAGCCGGTCGGCGTGCTGCGCCTGTGCCTGCCAGTGGAGTTCGGCAGGCGGGTCATCGCCCCGCACCTGGGGCCGTTTCTGGCGCGGTACCCGGCGCTGGAACTGGACATCGACCTCAGCGACCGCCTGGATGACCTGCTCGACGGGCGCTATGACCTGTCGATTCGCCTGGGCGACCCCTCGCCGAATGACGAACTGGTGTGCCGCCCGCTCGGTCGCTTCCAGCGCTGGCTGGTTGCCAGCCCGGCCTACCTGGCCGGGCGTGAAACGCTTCAACATCCCCGGCAATTGCTTGACCATGCCTGCCTGCGCTTTCGCTACGGCCAGAAGGCGCGGCCGTGGCGCCTGTCCCTCGGCCAGGAAAGCCTTGAACTCGATGTAAGCGGGCCTCTGCGCAGTGCCAACGCCGACATGTTGCGCGAAACCGCACTGGGCGGTAGTGGCATCGCGCTGCTGGCCGACTGGCTGGTGCGCGAGGATGTCGAAGGCGGGCGCCTGCAGCGGGTATTCCCTGACTGGCAGGCCAGCCCAGGCACCGCCAATGACAGCATCAATGCGCTGTACCTGCCCAATCACCGGGGCTCAAGGCGGGTGAAGGCCTTCATCGACTTTTGCGAAAACTTGTTAAAGCGCAGCACCTAGTGTTGCGCAGTGCGCAAAGGCGCGTTGCGCCAAGGCCGGATTCTCGACGCTGACGCGCATCGGTAAGGTGGCCGACATATTCCACCCTTGTCGAGGAACCTCGCATGAATCCTTCCCTTGCTGCAGCGCAACCGGCAGCCGCCGGCCTGAGTCGGGCCCTGGTCGTGCTGCTGGCGTTCTGCTGCGGCGCGATCGTCGCCAATATCTACTATGCCCAGCCCATCGTCGGCTTGATCGCCCCGGACCTGGGGTTGTCCACTGAGCATGCCAGCCTGATCGTTTCCCTCACCCAACTGGGCTATGCCCTGGGCCTGCTGTTGCTGGTACCGCTGGCCGACTTGCTGGAAAACCGCCGCTTGATGGTGGCCACCGCGGTGCTGGCCTGCGTCAGCCTGCTGCTGGCAGGCACCAGCAGCAGTGGCCAGGGCCAGCTGTTCCTGGGTTATGCACTGCTGATCGGCTTCAGTTCGGTGGCGGTGCAGATGCTGATCCCGCTGGCGGCGCACCTGGCGCCGGAGCAGCAGCGCGGCCGGGTGGTCGGCAACATCATGGGCGGCCTGCTGCTGGGTATCCTGCTGGCGCGGCCGTTGTCGAGCCTGGTGGCCGACCACTTTGGCTGGCGCGCGGTGTTCATTGGCGCTGCTGCGGTGATGCTGGCGATCATCCTGCTGCTGGCCCTGACCCTGCCGCAGCGGCGGCCCGAGCACAAGGCCAGCTATGCCGGGCTGATGCTGTCGTTGCTTACGCTGCTGCGCCGATACCCGCTGCTGCGCCAGCGTTCGCTGTACCAGGCATTGATGTTCGCCGCGTTCAGCCTTTACTGGACCGCAGTGCCGATGGCCTTGGCCGGTGAGCATGGTCTGTCGCAGAGCCAGATTGCTGTGTTCGCCCTGGTTGGCGCGGTAGGCGCGGTCGCCGCACCCTTGGCCGGCCGCCTGGCCGATGCCGGGCATGCCCGGGCGGGTTCGCTGTTGGCACTGCTGCTGGCGCCGGTGGCCTTGTTGCTGGGGCTGACAGTGCCGGGTTATAGCATGATTGGCCTGGGCGTAACCGGCGTGCTGCTGGACTTTGCGGTGCAGATGAACATGGTCATTGGCCAGCGCGAAGTGTACGCACTGGACCCGGCCAGCCGCGGGCGGCTGAATGCGCTGTACATGACCAGCATCTTCCTTGGTGGAGCGTTCGGGTCGGCAGTGGCCAGTGCGCTGTTCAGCCAGTTTGGCTGGCAGGGCGTGGCGCTGGTGGCGGCTGCGTTGCCGGGTGTTGCCTTGCTCATCTTCCTGGCCAAAGCGCGCCGTCCCTGAACGGTAACGCGGCCCTTGTAGGAGCGGCCTTGTGTCGCGATGGGGCGCGCAGCGGCCCCGGCGATCTCCGTCACAGCACAAACCGCCGGGGCCGCTGCGCGCCCCATCGCGACACAAGGCCGCTCCTACAGGGATCGCGATAGCCTGGGCGTTATCGGCCAAGCGGCAAGGCGATACCAATCAAGGCAAACAAGCTACCGCAGCAGCGGTTGAAACCTTTCCCACCCTTGGCCAACCAAGGCCGAATGCGGAACGCCAACCGCGCCAGCAGGTATTCGACCAGGAATTCGACGCTGGCAAAGGTCGCCGCCATCACCACGAACTGCAACAACAGCCCACGCTGCGGGTCGATGAACTGCGGCAGGAACGCGCCATAGAACAGCAACACCTTGGGGTTGGCCATGGCCGACAGCAGGCCCTGGCGGAACAGGCCAGCATTACCAAGCCGAGCGCTGCGCTCGGTCAGTTCCAGGTGCAGGCCCGGGCTGCGCCATAGCTGGATGCCCAGCCAGATCAGGTAAGCACCCCCCACCCACTTGAGCACGCTCAGCACCGAGGCCGAAGCCTGCAGCAAGGCGCTAAGGCCAAACATGGCCAGGGCAATGAGGGCGCTGAAGCCGAACACGCCGCCGACGATGGTGAACAACGTGCGGCGTGCGCCATACAGGGCGCCGTGGGTCAGCGCCAGCAGGCTGTTGGGGCCTGGGGTCAGCGAGAGGCCGATGCTGGCCAGCAGGTAGATGAGCCAGGTGTCGAGTGCCATGGGGGGGAGATGCCTTGTTGATGTGGAGGGCGCCAGTCTATGGCGCAAGGCACTCGCTGGCAGGGTATGATCTGGACATTGAATGGTCGTTTCTGGACGCAATGCCATGCCGCCCGACATCCGCTTGTTGATCATGCCGTTACCGGATTTTGCCCTGCTGCCATTCGGCGCCTTCCTCGACAAGTTGCGCTTCAGCGCCGACGATGAGGACTACAGCCAGCAGCGTTATTGCAGCTGGACCGTGGCAGGGCTCAGCCTCGATCCGGTACCGTCGAGCAGTGGCGCGGTGGTGCAGGTAGAGGCGGTTGCAGGTCAGCTTGAGCTGAGCTGTTTCGATTACCTGGTGGTGTTTGGCGGGCGCAACGCCATGGCCACTGCAGCGCTGGCGCCACGCTACCAGGCGTTGCTCAGGCAGGCTGGCAAAGCCGGCGTCAAGCTGGTGGGGGTCGACAATGGCGCTTTCCTTCTGGCCTCCTGCGGGCTGCTGCAGGGGCACAAGGTGGTGGTGCACTGGCGCCACGAAGCCGAGTTTCGTGCCGCCTTCCCGCAGTTGCAGGTACTGCGCGAGCAGCTGTATTGCATCGACGGCAGCCGCATCACCTGCGCCGGCGGTACTGCAGCCATCGACCTGGCCGTCGCGCTGCTGGCACGCGCCTGCGGGCGAACCCGTGCGCTCAAGGGCCTGGCCGACATGCTGGTGGACGAAACCCGCGACAGCCGCCATGCCCTGCGCTCACTGGAGCTGGCGGCCGGGCAGGGGCGGCAGGTGCAGCGGGCGCAGGCGTTGATGCGTCATCACCTGGGCACGCCGTTGGCGGTGGAGCAGTTGGCCGAGGAGCTGGGCATCAGCCGGCGCCAGCTGGACCGACAGTTCCAGGCCAGCCACGGCATGAGCGCCAAGGCCTGGTGGCTGGAGATGCGCTTGCAGCAGGCACGCTGGCGTTTGCTCAACTCCTGCCACAGCCTGGCGCAGATTGCCGATGAGGTGGGCCTGGGCGATGCCAGTTATCTGGGCAAATGTGTACGGCGGCGGTTTGGTTGTACGGCTCTGGAGCTACGTACAGGCACAAACCCTCTCTGAAGCCGAGCGCGGTTCCCTGTGGGAGCGGCTAAAGCCGCTCCCACAGTGTTCCTGCTAACTCAATGAGTTATGTGTAGTTTTGCGAGACCAGCTTATTGCGGTGTACCGAACAACCCGGTCCAGTAGATGCCTGCATCACTCTTCGGGTCTACCGCATAGGCAGCACCCATTTCGCGGAAGTCCGGGTTCATCAGCGTGGCGCAATGCCCCGGGCTATCCAGCCAGCCATCCACCACCTTGCGCGCGGTGTCACGCCCGGCGGCAATGTTCTCGCCGACTTGCTGATACAGGTAGCCGGCCAGTTCCGCCCGGTCGCCGGGGGTGCGGCCATCCTTGTCGATGTGGTCGAAGAAGTTCTGGTTGGCCATGGCCCGCGTGTGGTTGGCGGCGACCCCGGCCAGTACCGTGCTCCAGCTCAGTGCGGGGGCGGCGGCGAACGGCTGGCCGCCGCATTGGCGCGGTACCTTGCGCGCGGCGTTGATTTCCTGCAGCACCTTCTGCCCCTCGGCCTGCCAGTCGCCCAGGCGGCCGCTGAGTAACGGCCGGGCCAGAACGATGCGCCAGTCGCGGCCCTCCTGGCTGACGCCAATATCGACGAACTGCGGGTCGAGCACCACCTGGCAAAAGCTTTCTTCGATGGCATGCATGGCCGCGCGCGCATCACGCGGCCCCGACAGGCTGATGGCCTGGACGTTGACCATGGGGTAGGCGGCGCGGCTCATGGCCTGCTGCAGGTCGCGGGTGCCTTCTGGCGACAGCGCCAGGCGGGTATCGCTGTTCAGCGGCGGCAGTTCCAGCGACGCCTCACCGCCGCAGGGCTGGGCCTTGCTGCGGTAGACATTGATCGAATCGATCAGCTGCGCCTCTTCGCCGGTAACAGCCAGCGCCCCGGTCGAGACGACCAGGCCCAGCGACAGGGCGGCAACGGATGACAGGACGCGCATGTGGATCTCCCTATGGCTGGCAGCGTCGTGGTGTGCGCTGCTCATCCTACACAAGCCCGGGGCTTTTGGCCCGAGGTGGTGCAAAGCAATGAAAGCGCCGGCAATCGTTGCTGGCGGTAAAAAGGGAGTAGACCACTGGTCGGCGGAAAAGTGCTATCACTTGGTAATCATTCGTAACATCGGCTAGAAACAGTATTCAAACGCAATTAATTCCCACTCTGCCAGGAAGGCTGCAATCCTATTAACGGGAGCCTTTCATGGCACAAGTCCGCTTGTATCAATCGACCTTTTTCGCTGTGTGCTGTTCCGTTGCAATCCCTGCCCAGTCGGCCGATGAGGTCATCGAGCTGGATGCTACGGCTGTCAACGCCGAGGCGGCCAGGCCCAAGGGCGAACCGCCAGAGCCGTTCGCTGGCGGCCAGGTAGCCAGGGGCGGGCAGATGGGCATATTGGGCAACCAGGACATGATGGACGTGCCGTTCACCATGACCAGCTACACCTCGCAACTGATCGAGGACCAGCAGGCCGAAGACATTGGCGATGTGCTGCTCAATGACCCGTCGGTGCGCCAGTCGTTCGGCTTCGGTAACCAGTCGCAGGTGTTTGTCATTCGTGGTTTGCCGCTCAACGGCGATGACGTGGCGTTCAACGGCCTGTATGGCGTGCTACCGCGGCAGATGATTTCCACCGATGCCGTCGAGCGGGTCGAGGTGCTGAAAGGTCCCAATGCCTTCCTCAACGGTGCCAGCCCGACAGGTACTGGCCTGGGCGGTAACGTCAACCTGCAACCCAAGCGTGCCGGCGATACCCCGACGCGGCGTTACACTCAGGACATCAGCAGTGATGGCCGCCTCGGCGAGCACCTGGACCTCGGCCAGCGCTTCGGCGAAGACAACCGCTTTGGCGTACGCCTGAACCTGTCGCAGCGCGAAGGCGAAACGGCGGTGGACGACCAGCACCAGCGCAGCAAGCTGTTCATCGTCGGCCTCGACTACCGCGGTGACAACCTGCGCCTGTCCACCGACATCGGCTACCAGAAGCAACGGGTCAACCACATGCGCAACAGCGTGCGCCTTGGGGCTGGGCTGACGGATATTCCCCGCGCGCCGGATGCCGACCACAACTATGGCCAGGACTGGTCGTGGACCGAAACCGAGGACACCTTCGGCATGGTGCGTGCCGACTACGACTTCAACGACAACTGGAGCGCTTACCTTGCCGGGGGCCTCAAGCACACCCACGAGAACGGCTTCTATGGCACGCCGATCCTCACCGATGCAGCCAGCGGCGCTGCCACCATCGCCGGCTCGGAAATCCCCCACAACGAAGACAACAGCACCCTCATGGGCGGCATCAATGGCCGCTTTCAGACGGGGCCGGTCAGCCACCAGCTGAACCTTGGCGCCGCCAGCATCTGGACCCAGCAGGAAAACGCCTTTGTCTTCTACAACTCGCAGAACACCAACATCTATCACACCGACCCGCTGCCCAGGCCAACTACGCCAACCTTCACCGGCGGCAAGCTGGATGACCCCGGGGTAACCGGCAAGACGCGCAACCGCAGCCTTGCTGTATCGGACACGGTGGGCCTGTTCGATGACACCCTGCTTGTCACTGTCGGTGTGCGTCGTCAACAACTGCGGGTGGAAGGTTACGCCTACGATGGCGAAGGCGCGGACCTGGGGCGCAACGCGTTCTATGACGAAGCGGTCACCACCCCGGTGTATGGCATCGTCTACAAGGTCAACCCGTCGATCTCGCTGTACGCCAACCGCATCGAGGGCCTGGCCCAGGGCGCGACGGCTTCGGGGCAGGGTATCGTCAACATCGGCGAAGTGTTCCCGCCGGCCAAGACCAAGCAAGTGGAGGCGGGCGTCAAGCTCGACTACCAGAGCTTTGGCGCCAACCTGGCAGTGTTCCGTATCGAGCGGCCTACCGACGGTTTTGTCCAGGGTAATGTGTTTGTCCAGGATGGCGAGCAGGTCAACAAAGGCATCGAACTGAGTGTCTTTGGTGAGCCGTTGCAGGGGCTGCGCCTGATGGCTGGCGGCACGCGCATGGACACCGAGCTGAAGAACACCCAGAACGGCGCCGACGACGGCAACCATGCTGTCGGGGTGCCAACCTTCCAGCTCAATGCCAGTGTCGACTGGGATGTGCCGGGCTTGCCGGGTGTTGCGGTAAACGCCCGTATGTTGCGCACTGGCGGCCAGTATGCCAACCCGTCGAATACGCTAAGCCTGCCGACCTGGAACCGCTTCGATGTGGGCGCGCGCTACAGCTTCAAGGTGCAGGACAAGGCCGTCACCTTGCGCATGAATGTGGAAAACCTGACCGACAAGAATTACTGGGCATCGGCCAATGGCGGCTACCTGACCCAGGGCGACCCAAGGCTGGTCAAGTTCTCGGGGACGATCGATTTCTGATGCACCCTGCGCGGTACCTGTGGGAGCGGGTTTACCCGCGAAGCAGCCAACTCGGTGCATGGCACCGGCGTTGCCGGTGTTCGCGGCTGAAGCCCCACAAAGATCGCGCAAGGTAGTTTCTCCCGATTGAAGGCAACTCACCGCGCCAACGCCTGGTTCGGCTTGTAGAACAGGAAGTGCGTAGTCTGCGCAGTACGGCGGTAAGCCTTGGCCCAGCTTGGGTGCACATTGCGGTCATGGAAGTACAGCGCGCCACCCGTTGGATCTTTCAATTGCTGGTTCAGCGCCTTGCGCGCAATCTCCTTGGCAATGTCGTAGCGCCGCGTTTCCTCGACCAGATCGGAGCGCCCGTCGCACCACCAGGAAAACTGGCAGGCCTTGCTCTCCACCCCCTGCTTGACCACACCGCAGATAGTGTCGGGGAAACCATCATGGCCCAGGCGGTTGAGCACCACGCTGGCCACGGCGGTCATGTCCTCGGCGTCGGCGCCCTTGGCCTCCCAGTAGATGGTGCGGGCCAGGCAGGTGATGCTGTCGTCCATCGGTGCCTTGCCGGCGGGGTCGACTGCTTGTGCTTCGCTTGGGGTCAGCGTCTCGGCTTTTTTCGGCGGCGCGGCATCCTTGACTACCTTTTCTTCCAGCACTTCGGCCTTGTCCTCGGCGACAGCGGCCTTGGCTGGGTCGGCTGCGTGCAAGGGGCCTGCAAGCAGGGCCGAGGTCAAACCGATCACCATCCACCAAAAGCGCATGGGCAAGCTTCCGAACTGTGGGCTGATTCTCAGTCTAGCCAAGCGTAAGCATTAGTACCAAAGGCAGGGTTGCGGCAGCAGCCACGGTCTGCAGGGCAATGATGGTAGCCATCAGCGGTGCGTTACCGCCCATTTGCCGGGCCATTACATAAGACGACGAGGCGGTGGGCAATGCCTGGAACAGCACGGCCACCACTGCTGCCTGGCCCGTCAGGCCGAGCATGCGGCACAGGCCCCAGGTGGTCAGTGGCATTACCAGGAACTTGAACGCCGAAGCCGCCATCAACGGGCGAACCTGCTGGCCCAGGCGGGCGCCACCCAGGGCCGCGCCGACGCACAGCAGGCCCAGTGGCAGGGCGGCCTGGCCCAAGGCCTTGACCGTGGGTTCGATACCCGCAGGCAAGCCCAGCCCTGTCACCCGCAGCAGCAGGCCACCCGCACAACCGACGATCAACGGGTTGGCGAAGATGGCGCGCAGCACAATGGCCGGCGAGCTGTGGCGGGCACTGAAACGGGCGAACACCAGCACGCAGAGCAGATTGACCAGGGGCACGATGGCAGCATTGGCCACTGCCGCCAGGGCAATGCCGGCGCTGCCATAGATGCCGGCGGCCAGGGTGGCTCCGATGTAGTTGTTGAAGCGGATGCCGCCCTGGAACACCGAGGTGAAGTCGGCACCGTCATGGTTCACCGCGCCCTGGTACAGCACCAGCAACACGGCACCGGCCAGGGTAGAGAGCATCAGTGCGCCGACCATGCCCAGCACCGGTACGCCATCGAGGTTGGCGGTGGCCAGGCCGTGGAGGAACAGCGACGGTAGCAGCACGTAGTAGCTCAGGCGCTCGGCGCCGGGCCAGAAGCTTTCGGCAAGAAAGCCACGCAGGCGCAGGAAGGTGCCCAGGGCAATCAGCAGGATGATCGGCAGCAGGGTGGTCAGCAGCAGGTGCAGCATGGTCAGCGTTCCGAGGTCGGGTACGGGCACAGACTACTGGTGCGCAATGATTTGGAAAAACGTTGTTTTCTGCACTGACTGTTGAGGAAAAAATGCATCATGGCCACCACCATTCTTCCCTGTGGGAGCGGGTTCACCCGCGAAGAGGCTGACGCGGTGGATGGCACCGGCTGCGCCGGTGTTCGCGGCTAAAGCCGCTCCTACAGGGGGTGTGCAAGACAGAGAAATTTCGATGGATGCTCAGGCCTCCAGCGCAGTCTTCAACACCGCACTCAAATGCCGCCGCTGGCTTTTCTCATGCTCCAGCAACACCACCCGCCGGGTCAGCTGCGGTTCGCCAAACGGCAGGCAGGTAGCCGGCGGCAAGCGTTGCAGGTCGTCATCCGCCATGGGGATGATCGCCACACCCAGGCCCATCACGGCCATGCGCGCCAGGGCCTCCTGGCTGTCCAGCTCCATTTGCTCGCTCACCTGCAAATGTTGCCGGCGCAGTTCCTGCTCGATCTGCCGCCCGGCCCAGGCGCGCTTGTCGAAGCGCAAAAATGGCTGGCTGGCGAGTAACTGCGCCACGCTGCGCCCGGCCAGTTCGGGGCTGGCGATAGCCCAGAAGCGGTCTTCGAACAGCGGTGTGAAATCCAGGCTCTGCGGGTAGGGGCTGACCGGCTCGGTGGTGATTGCTGCATCGAGTTCGCCGTCTTCCACGCGCCGTGCCAGTTCCGCCGACATGCCTGAAGCCACGCTGATGTGCAGTTGCGGGTGGTGGGCCTTGATCCACACCAGCGCCTTGGGCAGACGCCGCGCCAGCACTGTGTGGATCGCCCCCAGGCGCAGCCGGCCGCGCAGGCTCGGGCCGCTGGCCAGGGCGTCGGCCAGTTCGTCATAGGCCGCCAGAATGCTCTCGGCGCGGGCCACTGCCAGTTGGCCGGCTTCGGTCAGCATCACCTGCCTGCGGCTGCGGTCGAACAAGGTCACCTGCAGTTCGTCTTCAAGGGTCTTGATGTGCAGGCTTACTGCCGAGGGGGTGAGGCTGAGCAAGTCGGCGGCACGGGCGAAGGTGCCGTGGCGGGCGATGGTCACCAGGGTGCGCAGGGCTTTGAGGGACATGCGGATGAGGTCCGGTTTCAAGCTGACAGAGCCGTATTGTCAGGCCCGGCCCTATCGCCAGCAATCAATATCTTGCCTTGCGCCAACCCCTGTAGGAGCGGCCTTGTGTCGCGATCGGGCTGCAAAGCAGCCCCGGCAATATCTGCGGCGAAGCTGAAATCGTGGGGCCGCTGCGCGACCCATCGCGACACAAGGCCGCTCCTGCAACGGACGGTGTCAACCGTTGCGCCCGCTACGCCCATACGCCTGGCTGATCCGGTCGATCACCATCGCCAGGGCGACAATCGCCAGCCCGGCCTCCACACCCTGGCCCACATTCAAGGTCTGGATCCCCGCCAGCACATCTTCACCCAACCCGCGGGCACCGATCATCGACGCCACCACCACCATCGACAAGGCCATCATCACCGACTGGTTGAGCCCGGCCATGATGCTTGGCAGCGCCAGTGGCAGGGCGATGCGCCGCAAGCGCTGCCAGCGGCTGGCGCCCAAACCGTGTGCGGCTTGCAGCAACGAAGGGTCGATCTGGCTCAAGCCCAGTTCGGTCAACCGCACCAGCGGTGGCAGGGCGTAGATCAGCGTGGCGAACACAGCGGGCACCTTGCCCAGGCCGAACAGCATCAGCACGGGTATCAGGTAAACGAACGCCGGCAGGGTCTGCATCACATCCAGTACCGGTAACAGCAGCCGCCTGGCCAGCGGCCGGGCAGCCAGCAGAATGCCCAACGGTACCCCCACCAGTACGCACAGGCCGGTACTGACCAGCACCAGGGCCAGGGTCTGTAGCAGTTTGTCCCACAGCCCAAGCATGCCAATCAGCGCCAGCAACGCCACCAGTACCGCGCTGCGCAGCAGGCTGCGGCTGGCGTGCCAGGCCAGCAGGCCGACCAGCAGCAACAGCAGCCACCAGGGCAGCAGGCGCAGTAGGGTCTCCAGCCCGACCAGCAGTTGCAGCAACTGGTCAGAGACGCTACGCAGGTGGTCGCCGTAATTCAGCACCAGCCAGTCGACCAGGCGGTTGACGCTGTCGGCAAAGGAAAACTGCAGGGCTTGCGGGAAGCCGCCGTTCACAGGCTGCCCTCGACCTTGGCGGCAATGTCCGCAGGCAGCCAGGCTTTCCACACTTCGCGGTTATCGCGCAGGAAGGTGAGTGCAGCGTCGCGCGGTGGCGTGCGTTTTTCACTCATGTCGGCCAGTGCCTGGTTCAGGCGATCGATGGGCAGGTCGACCTGTTCGAACACGCTGACCAGGTCCGGGTAGCTTTCACGAAAGGCCTTGGACACGCCAATCGACAATTTCGCGGGTAGCGAGCGGCTGCCCTTGGGGGCGGGGTTGCTGGCATCGGTGAGGGTGGCCCAGGCCTGGGCATCGAACGGCGGCTCTTCCAGGCGTATGAGTTTGTAGCGGCCCATCAACGGGGTCGGGTTCCAGTAGTAGAACAGCACGGGTTGGCCACGGCGGATGGCCGAGCTTATTTCGGCATCCATCGCCGCCCCGGAGCCACTGCGGAAATTGGTATACAGCTCGTTCAGGCCATACGCCTTGAGTTTCTGGCTGTTGACGGTCTCGGAAGTCCAGCCGCTTGGGCTGTTGAGAAAGCGCCCTTTATCGGGCGACTCAGGGTCGCGGAATACCTGCGGATAGCGCTTGAGGTCGTCGACACTGCGTAATTCCGGCGCCGTGGCTTGCAACTTGCGAGCAGCATCGCCTTCGATCACATAGGCCGGTACCCACCAGCCTTCTTCAGCATTCTTGACTGTGTCGCCCAACGCGAACACCTGGCCCGCCTGTTCAGCCTTGACCCAGGCAGGGCTGCGCCCGGCCCACTCCTCAGCGATTACCTGCAGGTCGTCGCGTGCCAGGGCCACCTCCATGCTGACGCTGCTGCCGGGCAAGGTGTCGGTGGCATAGCCGTAGCCGCGCTCCACGATCAGCCGCAATATCTCAGTAGTGAGCGCGCCGCTTTCCCAGCCGATGGCACCAAAGTGGATGGGCGTTGGCTGTTCTGCCGATGCGGCGCTGTCGGTGCTGGCCAGGCCCACAGTCAACAGCAGACCGGCCAGCAGCGCTGGAATTGTCTTCATGAAAAACCTCGTCGTTCGTCACCCCTTGGCAGTGGGGGCAAGTGTAGACGACGAGGCTTTGCCAACTTGAGGGCCACCGGCATGGCCCCCATCGCGTCAGACGCGGAACTGGTCCATCAGCGCCTGCTGCTGGTTGGCCAGGCTGTTCAGCGACTGGCTGACCCGCGCCGACTCGTTGGCTTGCCCCGACAGTGACTCGGTGACATCGCGGATGGTTGCCACGTTGCTGTTGATTTCCTCGGCCACCGCGCTTTGTTCTTCGGCGGCCGAAGCAATTTGCAGGTTCATGTCGGTGATCACCGTCACCGCCTGGCCGATGCGCTGCAGCGCAGTGACGGCCTGGCCAACCTGCTGCACACCGCTTTGGGCCTGGCGGTGGCTGTTGTCCATGGCGCCGACCACTTCACGGGTGCCGTGCTGCAACGCTTCGATTACCTGGCGGGTTTCTTCTACCGATTCCTGGGTACGCTGTGCCAGGTTGCGCACTTCGTCGGCGACCACGGCAAAGCCTCGGCCGGCTTCACCCGCGCGGGCTGCCTCGATGGCGGCATTGAGCGCCAGCAGGTTGGTCTGTTCGGCGATCGAGCGGATCACCTCCAGCACCGAGCCGATCTTCTCGCTGTTCTGCGCCAGGCCCTCGACTTCGGCCATGGCGTTGCTCATGTCGGCGGCCAGGGCGTCGATGCTGTGGGTAGTGCGGTCGATCACCGCCAGGCCTTCGCGGGTGGCCTGGTCGGCATCGCGCGCGGCTTGCGCGGCCTGGGCGGCGCTGCGGGCAACGTCCTGGGCGGTGGCGCTCATTTCGTGCGAGGCGGTGGCCACCTGGTCAACCTGGCGGTATTGCTGCTCCATGCCTGCGCTGGTTTCAGTGGCAATCGCCGAGGACTGGTCGGCGGTGCCGCGGGCGGCCTGCACCGAGTGTTTGACCTCGGCGATGGTCGGCTGCAGCTTGTCGAGGAAACGGTTGAACCAGCCGGCCAGCTCGCCCAGTTCGTCCTGTTTCTGGTAGGTCAAGCGCCGGGTCAGGTCGCCTTCGCCGCTGGCGATGTCCTTGAGCATGGCAGCCACGCCAAGGATCGGCCGGGTAACACCGCGGGCCATCAGCCACACCATCAGCAGGCCGGCGATTGCCGCAGCCAGGCCCAGGCCTAGCTCCAGCAGGGTGCCGCTGGTGTTCAGTGCGTCCAGCTCCTGTTTCAGCGTTTCGGCCGGCCCGGTCAGGGCGTTTTCCGGTACATCCAGCAGTACGCCCCAAGGCTGGGCGTCGGGGATCGGCCGGAACGCGGCCAGCACCTTCAGGCGCTGCCGGTCGTGCAGGATGGTCATCTTGCCATCGGCGAGCTTGCGTACCAGCTCGGCGCCCTTGGCCGGGTCAACCTGGTCGAAGCGCTGGGCCAGCTTGCCGGCATCGGCGCTGTAGCCGGCCAGCAGGCCGACCGGGCTGAGGATGCCGACGGTGGTGCGCCCTTCGTACAGGCTGCGGCTGGCTTCCTGGCTCAGGGCCTGCAGGCTGTTGAGGTTGATGTCGATGGACAGGGTGGCGATGATCTTGCCGTTGACTGCCAGCGGGAAGACGATGCTGGTCATCAGCACCTGTTGGCCATCGATGTCATAGAAGTAAGGCTCCACCACGCACACCTTGCCGGAGGTGCGCGGGCACACCCACCAGGTGTTGGCCGGCTGGCCGCTGGGGCCGACTGCGGTGTTGGCCATGTCGTGTTCAGGCAGGGCCATGGCCGTCAGCTGGCCGGCGCGTGGCTGCGACCAGTACAGGGCAAAGCGCCCGGTCTCGTTGCTGCCTAGCTCCGCCTTGGCGGCGAACAGGCTGTCCTTGTTGTCCAGGGCGTTGGGCTCGAACACCAGCGACATGCCGAGCAGGTCGGGGTTGGCCTGCAGGGCGGCGCGTACCTGGCGGGTCATGTCCTCGCGCAGGTCGAAGGCATCGAGAAAGCGCTTTTCCGCCTGTTCGCGCAGGAACAGCACCTGGCGAGCGAAGCCGGCGCCGTACTGGTAGGCGTCCATGAACTGGCGACGGATGTTCAGCGCCTGCACCTCGCCCTGCGACTCGATGCGCGACTGCGCCGCCTCGGTCAGCATCTGCATGCTGCTGGCCTTGACCAGGTCCGAGCTGTGGTCCATGCGGTACAGCGACAAGCCGACGAGCAAGGTGACGATGCCGGCCAGGCAGAGACCGGCGAGCAGGGTGATCTTCCACTGGATGGAAAGTTGTCGCAAAGGCATGGGGGTTGGTCCCTTTTTTCTTGGCAGTAAGGGTTATGGCTTTTGGGGGCTGGGTTGGGCTGGCGGGTGCCTGGCTGGAGATGTGTGTCGCCTGTGAGATCGAGCGCCGCCCGCGCGGCGCTTCGCGGCTAAAGCCGCTCCTACGTTTGTTTCGGGCCAATTATTCCTGTGGGATTCGCGCGCGAACGCCT
>NZ_JBIVIF010000011.1:62020-151233 GCF_044749595.1 Pseudomonas sp. NPDC089392 | reverse complement strand
TGAGAGGTATCTCTCGGTTATCTGAAAGTCTCAGTCAGAGATCAGCGCTGGCGGGCTGAACTCTGATTTTGAGTTTTCACACAGCCTGTACAGGGGCCGCGCTTGCCTTATCCGCAACTCGCCCGATCGCGCACCGGGCACTGGGCGCGGTGCAGGTTCAGCGCGGTGTTGATGATGCCGATATGGCTAAACGCCTGGGGGAAGTTGCCGAGCATGCGCTGGCCGGCCGGGTCGTATTGTTCGGCCAGCAGGCCGAGGTCGTTGCACAGGCCGGTCAGGCGCTCATACAGCGCCTGGGCTTCTGCCTGACGGCCCAGCAAGACATAAACGTCAGCCAGCCAGAACGAACACACCAGGAAGGTGCCCTCGCCCGGCGTCAGGCCATCGCTGCAACTGTCACTGTCGTAACGCAGCAGCAGGCCGTTCTTCAGCAGGCGTTGTTCAATCTGTTCCAACGTGCGCAGAAAGCGTGGGTCATCGGCTGGCAGGAAGCCGGTCAGGGCGATCTGCAACAGGCTGGCGTCCATCTCGGTCGAGCCATAGGCCTGCACGAAGAACTTGCCGCCGGTGTCCAGGCCATGCTCACACACCTCACGGCGGATCTGGTCAGCCACCTGGCGGTAATGCTGCCCCTGTTCGCGGCCTTCTTCGGTGGTGTCGGCCAGCCCGGCGGCACGGTCGAACGCCACCCAGGCCATGACCTTGGAGTGCACGAACTGCTGACGGCCGCCGCGCACTTCCCAGATGCCTTCGTCCGGTTCGCGCCAGATGCGCTCGACGTAGGGCAGGATCAAACGGGAGATGGCGGCGCTGCGCGGGTGGCGGGGCAAGCCGCCCTTGATAGCCTGGGTCATGGCATCGGCCAGTTCGCCATAGATATCCAGCTGCATCTGCTGCGACGCGGCATTGCCCACCCGCACCGGTTGCGAATGCTCGTAACCGGCCAGCCACGGCAGGGTGTATTCCTGCAGGTCGCGCTCGCCGGCCAGGCCGTACATGATCTGCATCTGCTCGGGGTTGCCGGCCACCGAGCGCAGCAGCCATTCGCGCCAGGCCTGGGCTTCGTCGAAGTAGCCAAGGTTCATGAATGCCAGCAGGGTCATGGTGGCGTCGCGCAGCCAGCAGAAGCGGTAGTCCCAGTTGCGCTCGCCGCCGACGCGCTCGGGCAGCGAGGTGGTAACGGCGGCGACGATGCCGCCGGTGGGGGCGTAGGTCATGGCCTTGAGGGTCAGCAACGAGCGGCGTACCAAGGCGCTGTACGGGCCAACCTCCGGGCAGCGCGCAGCGAATGTCTGCCATTGGTCAATGGTGGCTTTAAGAGCATTGTCCACATTGCAGTCGGGCTGCACCGGCAGGTGGGACGGCTGGTGGCGCAGGCTGAACACCTGGCGCTCGCCCGTGGCGACGCGAAAGCGGGCGACGGTGTGGTGGTCGCGGGCATGTGGCGGTACGGTGCTGCACAGGATCAGCCGGTCGGGGCCGGCGACGGCGCTGAGGGTCAGCGGGTCGAGCCGTTCCACCCAAGGGACGCTGCGGCCGTAGTCGAAGCGCATGACCAGGTCCATTTCGAAGCTGGTTTCGCCAGACACGCCCTCGACGATACGCACCACTGAATTGACCTCGCCCAACGGCATGAAGTCGAGCACCCGGGCACGGCCACTGGCAGTGACCCAGGTGGTTTCCAGCACCAGGGTGTCGGCCAGGTACTGGCGGCTGCTGTGCTCGACCGGGTCGCAGGGGGCCAGGCGCCAGCGGCCGTTTTCTTCGTTGCCCAGCAGGGCTGCGAATACTGCGGGGGCGTCGAAGCGTGGCAGGCATAGCCAGTCGAGCGAGCCATCGCGGCTGACCAGGGCGGCGCTGCGGCAGTTGCCGAGCAGGGCGTAGTCTTCGATGTGGGCGGGCATTGGGTCTCCTTTGTGTGGTTGCCTGTGCTGGCCTATTCGCGGCGGTTCGACGCCTCGATAAACCCGCTCCTACAGGTGGTGGTGTTCCTGTAGGAGCGGGTTTATCGAGGCGTCGAACCGCCGCGAACAGGCCGGTACAGGCTTACAAACCTCTCACCCCAACCGGTGCCACTCGCGCTTGTCCCGGGTCAGCAGTTCATTGCCAGCCTCGGGCCCGTCTTCACCGGCCGGGTACTCATGCACCTCGCCCGCCTGTGCCCAGGCATCAAGGAACGGCTGCACCGCACGCCAGCCGTTCTCGATGTTGTCGGCCCGCTGGAACAGGGTCTGGTCACCGGTCAGGCAGTCGTAAATCAGCGTTTCGTAACCCGTCGCCGGGGTCATCTTGAAGAAGTCCTTGTAGGCAAAGCCCAGCTCGACATTCTCCATCACCAGCTCCGGCCCGGGGCGCTTGGCCTGCAGGTCGAACCACATGCCTTCGTTGGGCTGGATCTGGATTTTCAGGTAGTTGGGCTTGGGCCGCTCCAGCTCCGACTCACGGAACTGCGCATACGGTGCGGGCTTGAAGCAGATGGCGATTTCCGTGTCGCGCACGCTCATGCGCTTGCCGGTGCGCAGGTAGAACGGCACGCCGGCCCAGCGCCAGTTGTCGATCATCACCTTCAGCGCCACGTAGGTCTCGGTCTGGCTGTCGGCCGCAACGTTGGCCTCCTGGCGGTAGCCGGGCAGCTGCTTGCGCCCCTGCTTACCAGCGCTGTACTGGCCACGCACCGAATTTTTCAGGGCCATCTTCGCCGACCATGGGCGGATGGCGCCGACCACCTTGGCCTTCTCGCTGCGCACGGCATCGGCGGCAAACGCGGCCGGTGGCTCCATGGCCACCATCGCCAGCAACTGGAACAGGTGGTTGGGCACCATGTCGCGCAGGGCCCCGGTGCTGTCGTAGAACGCACCGCGGGTTTCGACGCCGACCGTTTCCGCGGCAGTGATTTGCACGTGGTCGATGTAGTGGTTGTTCCAGAACGACTCGAACAGGCCGTTGGAGAAGCGGCTGACCAGAATGTTCTGCACCGTCTCTTTGCCCAGGTAATGGTCGATGCGGTAGATCTGCCGCTCGCCCATCACCTTCAACAGGCAGGCATTGAGCGCCTCGGCGCTGGCCAGGTCGGTGCCGAAGGGCTTTTCGACCACCACCCGGCGAAAGCCACCGGCGGACTCGTCGAGCAAGCCGGCTTCGCCAAGGCGCTGGGCCACTTCCGGGAAGAAGCGCGGCGAGGTGGCCAGATAGAAGATGGCGTTACCATGACTGGTTTTGTCGATGCGCTTGCCGATGGCCGCATAGGTAGCCGGGTCGAGGAAATCGCCTGTCTGGTAATCCAGGCGCTTGGCCAAGCGTGCCCAGAGTTTTTCATCCAGGCACTTGGCAACGCCCTCGCCGCCCTTGTCGCGTTCGGCCATGAACGCGCGCAGGCGCTCGGCGAAGTCTTCGGCACTGGCCGGGTTGTGATCGACGCCGACGATGCGCAAATTGCGGTCGAGCAACCCGTCACGGCTGAGGTTGTACAGCGCCGGCGTCAGCAGGCGCTTGACCAGGTCGCCATTGGCGCCGAACAGGAACAGGGTGCAAGGGGGTGCGGCTGGAATGGTCTGTTTAGTCATTCGCCTTTCTTCTCGACGTGGCCACCAAAGCCCAGGCGCATGGCCGAGAGAATCTTGTCACCGTAGGTGCCCTGCTGCTGGCGCGAACGGAAGCGCGCGAACAGCGCGCTGGACAGCACCGGCACCGGCACCGCCTGCTCGACGGCAGCATCGATGGTCCAGCGGCCTTCACCACTGTCGGACACCGAGCCACTGAACTGCGACAGTTGCGGGTCGGCCACCAGCGCATCGGCGGTGAGGTCGAGCAGCCACGAGGTAACCACGCTGCCACGCCGCCACACTTCGGCGATTTCGGCCACGTTCAGATCAAAGCGCTGTTCTTCCGGCAGCTCGTTGCCGCCTTTGCTGCGCAGCAGGTCGAAGCCTTCGGCATAGGCCTGCATCAGGCCGTATTCAATGCCGTTGTGCACCATTTTCACGTAGTGCCCGGCCCCAGGTGGGCCGGCGTGGATATAGCCATGCTCGGCGCGCTGGTGCTCGCCGCTGCGGCCATGGGTACGCGGTATGTCACCCACGCCCGGTGCCAATGCCTTGAACAGCGGCTCCAGGCGCTCGAACACGTCCTTTTCGCCGCCGATCATCATGCAGTAGCCACGGTCCAGGCCCCACACGCCGCCGGAGGTGCCGACGTCCAGGTAGTGCAGGCCGCGCTTGGCCAGTTCAGCGGCGCGGCGCATGTCGTCCTTGTAGAACGTGTTGCCGCCGTCGATGATCGCATCGCCCGGCTCCAGCAGTTCGGCCAGTTGCGCGATGGTCTGCTCGGTGGGCTCACCGGCCGGCAGCATGACCCATACCGCGCGCGGCGCTTTCAGTTTCTGTACCAGCGCGCCGAGATCATGCGCGCCTTGGGCGCCCTCGCCCTCCAGGCCGGTGATGGCCTCACGGTTGCGGTCGTGCACCACGGTGCGGTGGCCGGCGCGCATCAGGCGCCTTGCGATATTGCCGCCCATGCGGCCCAGCCCGATGATTCCCAGTTGCATGAGCCGATGCTCCCCTTTCAAATGGATGACAACACAGTCCAGCTTTTCAGATTAGTCCAGCATGCCGCACGAGGGTTCAGCGACGAACGGCGAGACCACGATAAACAAAAAAGTTCCAAAGGCCTGCGAAAGAATTCAAAATGCGCCCCGCGTGAAGCGTCTACGCTTTGACTTGTCACCAGCCAAAACCGCGAGGTGTGCTCATGGGTACTTTGATGCCTGCAACCCCAACCCAGACACTCTATGTTTCCGTGCGCCGTGATGAGCTGCGTAAATTGAAGGACGAACGTGACCAGCTGCGCCAGCAGGTTGCCCAACTGAACCTGCTGCTGGCGCAACAGCGTGATGGCGATAAGGCTGTCAGCGTCTGATTGTTCCTTCCTCTGGTGGGGGCTGTGATGCTCCCACCTTGCTGAACGCCCCCTTCGTTTTTTGCAGGCCTGGCCTCTTCGCGGGTAAACCCGCTCCTACAGGTTTGTGCTGCCTCTGAGATCCCACGGTACCTGTGGGAGCGGGGTTTACCCGCGAAGAAGCAAACACCGCTCCTGAGCCCCAATATGGTGCATGAGCCCGCTCCGGCCACATTTTGGCGCACCCGCACAACACCCCCGTCGCCCCTTTTCATATCCGCTCACAAACGCCAACGTTTGCGTCTATTCCGCACATAACAATAGTGACCAGTGGGTCACCTTTTTATCTCTTTCTCTCCTACACTCGGCTTTCGGCCCGCCATTTGCTCATCGGAAGAGTGACCAAAAAAGTCGAACTTTCAGGAAAGCGGGCAGGTCAGGAATTAAGTAGGCCAAACGCAAAGGGACTTCCCAGCCTCGGCCCGCCACCCAACCCGCCCAATCGCCTCGGCCGGAACGCCGATCGCGCTGTGCCTGCGCGCACGACCCTGGGGCATGGAACGCATTACGCAGCATTCAGAATTAGAGAGTACCAACACGAAACATCGCCACGGGTGCCAGCACCCGGCCAAGCATAGGGACGGAGAGAAGTATGATCAGTGCCGCTGTCGAGCCTCACGTAGATTCATTCAACCCGGACAACCGCGAGCCGCTTACCCCGGATTTCGCCACGACAGGCAAGGCACCCGGCGCCCAGCGCCAGCAAAACCCCAACAAACGCAAGATTCTGTTCGTGACCTCGGAAATTTCCGACCTGGTGAAAACCGGCGGCCTGGGGGACGTGTCGGCGGCCCTGCCCCGCGCGCTGGCGCACCTGCACGACGTGCGGGTGCTGATCCCCGGCTACCGCCAGGTGATGGAAAGCGACAACCCCATCCACATCGTCGGTGAACTGGGCGGCCACGCAGCGCTGCCGCCGTGCAAGATCGGGCGCATGGACATGGCCGACGGCCTGGTCATCTATGTGCTGATCTGCCCCGAGCTGTACCTGCGCGACGGCACCCCCTATGGCGCCAACAACGGCCGCGACTGGCCCGACAACCACATCCGCTTTGCCCGCCTGGGCCTGGCCGCCGCCGAAATTGCCGCTGGCGAAGGCAAGATCCACTGGCAGCCCGAAGTGGTGCACGCCCACGACTGGCCTGCTGGCCTGGCCCCCGCCTACATGCACTGGCGCGGCCTGAACACGCCAACTCTGTTCACCATCCACAACCTGGCCTACCAGGGTGTGTACAGCCGCGGCTGCAGCCCCGAGCTGGCGATCCCCGATCACGCCATGCAGCAGGAAGGCATGGAGTTCTACGGCAAGCTGTCGTTCCTCAAGGCCGGTTTGGCCTACTCCAGCCACATCACCACGGTCAGCGCCACTTATGCCCGGGAAATCACTACCCCGGAATTCGGCTGTGGCCTGCATGGCTTCCTCGCCAGCAAGGCCCAGCAAGGCCTGCTCGGCGGCATCCCCAACGGTATCGACGAAAGCTGGGATTCGGCCACCGACAAGCACCTGCAGCACAACTTCAGCATCAACGACTGGGAAGGCAAGGCGCGCAACACCCAGGAAGTGCGCGAACTGTTCGGCCTGGAGCCCTCCGAGGGCCCGCTGTTTGCCGTGGTCTCGCGGCTGGTCTACCAGAAAGGCCTGGACCTGACCTTGGGCGTGGCCGACTACATCGTCGAGCAAGGCGGGCAGATCGCGATCATTGGCCGTGGCGAACCGGAAGAAGAACAGGCCATGCGCGAGCTGGCGCTGCGCCACCCAGGCCGCATCGGCGTGCGCATCGGCTTCAACGAAACCGACGCCCGGCGCATGTTCGCTGGCAGCGACTTCTTGCTGATGCCGTCGCGCTACGAGCCCTGCGGCCTCAGCCAGATGTACGCGCAGCGCTTCGGCTCGCTGCCGGTGGCACGTAACACGGGCGGGCTGGCGGACACCATCGAGTGTGGCGTCACCGGCTTCCTGTTCAACGAATCGACCGTCGAGAGCTACCGCGAAGCACTGAGCCGCGCCTTCTATGTCTACAGCAAGAAGGACCTGCTGAACGCCATGCGCTGCCTGTCGATGACCCAGCCGTTCAACTGGTGCCAGGCGGTGGAACCCTACGCCCGCCTGTACGAGGACCTGGTCAAGCAGGCGCAACTGAGCCACTACTAAGCGGGGGTCAGAAGATGCACAGGCATGGCGCACACTTGCTGGACGCCACGTCGGCGCGCTTCGCCCTCTGGGCGCCTGATGCGCGCAGCGTGAGCGTGGAACTGGAGCAGCAGCCGGCCGTGGAGCTGCTGCCGGATATTGATGGCTGGTACACCGGCGTGGCCCCGTGCCAGGCCGGTGACCGTTACCACTACCGTATCGACGGTGAGCTGCAGGTAGCCGACCCGGCCTCGCGCTACCAACCCGATGGCGTACAGGGGCCGAGCCAGGTGGTGGATGTGGCCAGCTATGCCTGGCAACACCCCTGGCAAGGCCGGCCCTGGCACGAGGCGGTGATCCAGGAACTGCACGTTGGCCTGCTCGATGGCTATGACGGCGTGGCCCGGCAGCTGCCACGCCTGGCCGAGCTGGGCATCAGTGCGATCGAGCTGATGCCCTTGGGGCAGTTCCCCGGAGAGCGCAATTGGGGCTACGACGGCGTGCTGCCCTATGCACCGCAGAACACCTACGGCAGCCCCGAGCAATTGTGCGCGCTAGTCGACCAGGCCCACGGCCAAGGACTGATGGTGTTGGTGGACGTGGTCTACAACCACTTCGGCCCCGACGGCAATTACCTGCACCAGTATGCCAGCCCGTTCTTCCGCGAAGACCGCCAGACGCCTTGGGGCGCAGCCATCGACTTCCGCCGCCCGCAGGTACGTGAGTACTTCATCCAGAACGCGCTGATGTGGCTGTGCGACTACCGCTGCGACGGCCTGCGCCTGGATGCCGTGCATGCCATCGACCAGCCCGATTTCCTGGTCGAACTGGCACAGCGGGTACGCGCCGCCGTAGCGCCAGGCCGCCAGGTGTGGCTGGTGCTGGAGAACGAGCACAACCAGGCCGGCCTGCTGCAACAGGGCTTCGACGCCCAGTGGAACGACGACGGCCACAATGCCTTGCATGTGCTACTGACCGGCGAAACCGAAGGCTACTACGCCGACTACCAGCAACGCCCCATCGACCAGCTGGCGCGCTGCCTGGCCGAAGGCTTCGTGTTCCAGGGCCAGGCCAACCGCCACGGCACGCCACGCGGCGAGCCCAGCGGGCACCTGGCGCCCAGTGCCTTTGTGTTGTTTTTGCAAAACCATGACCAGATCGGCAACCGCGCCCTGGGCGAGCGCCTGACCCGGCTGTGCCCGCCGCCGGCCCTGCGTGCGGCCACCGGCCTGCTGCTGCTGGCGCCGATGATCCCGCTGCTGTTCATGGGCGACGACGATGGCAGCTGCCGGCCGTTCCTGTTCTTTACCGACTTCCATGACCAGCTGGCCGATGCGGTGCGCGAAGGCCGGCGTGGCGAGTTTGCCCACTTCACCGCCTTTGCCGACCCTGAACAGCGTGAGCACATTCCCGACCCCAATGCCGAACAGACCTTCGAGTCGTCACGCCCGCAAAACAAGGAAGTGCTCGCTGGCTGGCACGGCCTGTACCAGCAACTGCTCGACCTGCGCCGCCGCCACGTCATCCCGCACTTGCCCGGCACCCGCGCGCTGGGTGCCGAAGTACACGGCGACAAGGCGCTGACGGCGCGTTGGCGGCTGGGCAATGGCAACACCTTGCGCATCGACCTGAACCTGGCCGACAGCCCGCAACAGGTTGAGCTGCCCGCGCCGCCCTCGCGGCTGTTCGACAGCAGCGACACCCGCCACCCCGATACCCACCTGGCCGCGTATAGCTGCGTGGTCAGCCTGCTTCCCCCTGCCCTGGAGCGCCCATGAGCGAAACCGCCCTGCATCGCCTGGCGACCCGCGTCGGGCTGAGCCGCGACTGGATCGACGCCAATGCCCGGCCCCAGCGCGTCAGCGACGAGGTGCTGCGCAACATCCTCGAAGGCCTTGGCCACCCCGCAGCCGATGACGCCGCGATTGCTGCCAGCCTGCGTGCCGTGGAAGCCGCCGAAGACAGCGAGCACCTGCCGCCCCTGCTGACCGCCGACCTCGGCCAGCCGCTGGCGCTGTCGCGCTACTTCAGCGCCGCCAGCATCGTCCACTGCACCCTGGAAGACCACGCCTCACTCACCCTCACCCTCGACGACCAGGCGCGCCTGCCCGGTGAGCTGCCGATCGGCTACCACCAGGTGGAAATCGACAGCCGCCGCTTCACCTTGGCAGTGGCCCCGCCACGCTGCCACAGCCTGGACGACATGGTGCAACAGCCACCCCCACGCTGCTGGGGGTTGGCCGTTCAGCTGTACAGCCTGCGCCGCCCCGGCGATGGCGGCTACGGCGATTGCCTGGCCCTTGAACAACTGGCCCGCTCGGCGGCCGAGCGGGGTGCCGATGCCTTGGCCATCAGCCCGATCCACGCCCTGTCGGCCATCGACCAGGAGCACTACAGCCCGTATTCGCCTTCCAGCCGCCTGTTGCTCAACACCCTGTACGCCAGCCCTGCCGCCCTGCTGGGTGAGCGGGCGGTGCGCGTGGCCATCGAAGCTTGCGGCCTGGAGCAACTGCTGGAAGAGCTGGAGCAACGCCCGCTGGTCGACTGGCCGCGTGCCGCCAACGCTCGCCAGCGCCTGCTTGAAGCCCTGTACCAGGGTTTCAGCCAGGGCGACCACCCGTTGCGCAAGGATTTCGACAGCTTCCGCGAAGCCGGCGGCCAGGCGCTGGAGCACCACTGCCGCTTCGAGGTGCTGCAGGCGCAGGCGGTGGAGCATGGCCGGGGCGCTGACTGGCGCAACTGGCCCAAGGCCTGGCACGACCCGTACCACCCGGAAGTGGAAGCCTTTGCCAGCGCCTACCCGGCCAAGGTCGAGTTCCATGCCTTTTGCCAATGGCTAACCGAACGGGGCCTGCAACGTGCCCAGGAAGCGGCCCGTGGCAACGGCATGGCGGTCGGCCTGATCGCCGACCTGGCCGTAGGTGCCGACGGCGCCGGCAGCCAGGCCTGGAGCCGCCAGGACGAACTGCTGGCCGGCCTGAAAGTGGGCGCGCCGCCCGACATCCTCAACCGCGCCGGCCAGGACTGGGGCATTTGCGCCTTCTCGCCCGAAGGCCTCAAGCGCAACGGTTACCGCGCCTTCATTGAAATGCTGCGGGCCAACCTGGCCCACGCCGGCGGCCTGCGCATCGACCACGTAATGGGCCTGCGCCGGCTATGGCTGATCCCCCAAGGGGCCAAGCCCAGCGAAGGTGCCTACCTCAACTACCCGCTGGACGACCTGCTGCGCCTGCTGGCGCTGGAGTCGGTGCGCCACCAGGCGATCATCCTTGGCGAAGACCTGGGCACGGTGCCCGACGGCCTGCGTGAACAGCTGGCGGCCAAGGCCGTGCTGGGTATGCGCGTGCTGCCGTTCGAGCAAACCCAGCCCGGCCAGTTCAAGCCGATTCTCGACTGGCCGGACAACGCCCTGGCCACCACCGGCACCCACGACCTGGCACCGCTGGCCGGCTGGCTGGAAAACCGCGACATCGACTGGAACCACCGCTTGCAACTGATTGACGCTGCCACCGAGCTGCACTGGCGCCACGAGCGGCGGCAGGAACACGATGGCCTGCGTCGCACCCTGCAGGCCAACTACGGCGAGCTGAAGGACAACGACGCGGTGATCGATGCAGCCATCCGCTACGTTGGCCATACCCGTGCGCCGCTGGTACTGGTGCCGCTGGAAGACCTGCTGGGGTGCGACGAGCAACCCAACCTGCCGGGCACCACCGCAGGCCACCCCAATTGGCGCCGGCGCTTTGCCCGGCCGGTGCGCGAACTGCTCGATGACGAGGACGCCGCGCGGCGCCTGGAGCTGCTGGCCCAGGCCCGCGAGCAGGCCTGGGAGCGTGACCGATGAAGCCACTGACCGCGACCTTGCGCTTGCAGTTTCACAGCGACTTCAGCCTTGACCACGCAGTGCCGCTGGTGCCGTACTTCGCCCAGCTGGGCATCAGCCACCTGTATGCCTCGCCCATCCTCAAGGCCCGTGCTGGCTCGCGCCACGGCTACGACGTGGTCGACCCGACCTGCGTCAACCCTGAACTCGGCGGTGAGGCGGCCCTGCAACGGCTGGTCGCCGCCCTGCGACAGCACGGCATGGGGCTGATCCTCGATACCGTGTCCAACCACATGGCCGTGGGCGGTGCCGATAACCCCTGGTGGCAAAGCCTGCTGGCCTGGGGCCGGCGCAGCCCGTATGCGGAGTTCTTCGACATCCAGTGGCACTCCAGCGACCCGCTGCTGGCCGGGCAACTGCTGTTGCCGTTCCTGGGTAGCGACTATGGCGTGGCGCTGAAGAATGGCGACATACCGCTGCAATTCGACAAGCACCAAGGGCTATTGCAAGTCGCCCATTACGCGCACCGCTTCCCGATCTGCCCGGTCGACTATGGCTGGATCCTGGCGCTGAGCCCGGAGCCGGCCTTGCAGGCACTGGCCGAACACTTCACGGCGTTGGCTGAGTCGGCCACGCCGCTGGCCGACGCCCTGCCCCTGCAAGCCGAACTGGCGCGCCTGGTGAGTGAAGGTGCCGACCTTGAATCGGCGCTGGTGGCCTTCGACAGCCGCGCTGAAAACGGCTTCAAGCGCCTGCACCTGCTGCTGGAGCGACAAACCTATCGCCTGGCCAGCTGGCGCACCGCCGCCGACGACATCAACTGGCGACGTTTCTTCGACATCAATGAGCTGGGCGGCCTGCGCGTAGAGCGCGCGGTGGTGTTCGAAGCCACCCACGCCAAACTGTTCGAACTGATCGAACGCGGCCTGGTGGATGGCCTGCGCATCGACCATATCGACGGCCTTGCCGACCCGCGCGGTTACTGCCGCAAACTGCGTCGGAGGGTCGATGGGCTGCTGGCTCGGCGGCCTTTGCATGCTGCCCTGGAACATTTCCCGATCTACGTCGAAAAGATTCTCGGCGCCAACGAGCACCTGCACCGCGACTGGCAGACTGACGGCACCACCGGCTACGAATTCATGAACCAGGTCTCGCTGCTGCAGCACGACCCGGCCGGCGAAGCGCCGCTGACCGAGCTGTGGGCCAACATCAGCGAACGCCCCAGCTACGCCGAAGAGGTGCACCAGGCACGCCACCTGGTGCTCAACGCCAGCTTGGCGGGCGACTGCGAATCGGTGGCCCAGGCGCTGTTGCAGGTAGCGCGCAACGACCTGATGACCCGCGACCTGACCTTGGGTGCGATTCGCCGGGCCTTGCAGGCGCTGGTGGCGCATTACCCGGTATACCGCACCTATTTCAACGCCTGCGGGCGCCCGGCCGAAGACGAAGGCTTTTTCAAGCAGGCCCTGGCCAATGCCCGCCAGGACCTCGGCGAAGCCGACTGGCCGCTGCTCGAACAACTTGAACAGTGGCTGGGCGGGCAAGCCTGGCGTCACCTGCCGCCAGGCCGGGCGCGCAAACAGCTGCGCCACGCTTGTGTACGCTTCCAGCAACTGACCGCGCCCAGCGCGGCCAAGGCCGTGGAGGACACCGCCTTCTACCGCAGCGCCCGGCTGCTTTCGCGCAATGACGTGGGCTTCGAGGCCGAGCGTTTCAGCGCCCCTGCCGGGCACTTCCACAACGAGGCCCAGCGGCGCCTGCGCGACTTCCCCGACAACCTGCTGGCCACCGCCACCCATGACCACAAGCGCGGCGAAGACACCCGTGCGCGCCTGGCCGTACTCAGCGAGCGCGGCCCGTGGCTGGCCAGCCGGGTAGAGCACTGGCGCGAACTGGCAGAGCCGCTGCGCACGCCACTGGACGACGGCCCGGCGCCCAGCCCCGGCGACGAACTGATGCTGTTGCAGACGCTGCTTGGCAGCTGGCCGCTTGAGCTTGACCTGCACGACGACAGCGCCCTGCGCCAGTACGCCGAACGCATTCGCCAGTGGCAGCAGAAGGCCCTGCGCGAGGCCAAGCTGCGCAGCAGCTGGAGCGCACCCAACGAGGCCTATGAAAGCGCCTGCGCCCACTACATCGATGGCCTGTTGCTGGACAGCGAGAACCAGCAGCTGCGCAAGTCCGTGGCCGACGCAGCGCACCTGCTGGCCTGCCCTGGCGCCCTCAATGGCCTGGTCCAGGCCCTGCTGCGCATGACCACGCCCGGCGTGCCCGACCTGTACCAGGGCAATGAGTACTGGGACTTCAGCCTGGTCGACCCGGACAACCGCCGCGCCGTGGACTACGCTTGCAGGCGTCGCACCCTGGACGACGCCACACCGCCCGCCGAGCTGCTGGCGCACTGGCGCGATGGCCGCATCAAGCAGGCCCTGATCGCCCGGATGCTGGACTGCCGCCAGGCTCACGCCGAACTGTTCCGCCGTGGCGCCTACCTGCCGCTGACCGTGCAGGGCCGGCATGCGGACCAGGTGGTCGCCTTTGCCCGGCTGGGGGAAGGCGAGCGGGCCGTCATCGTTGCGCCACGCCTGGCCAGTACCCTGCTGGGTGGCGCCACTACACCGTTGATCCCGGCGCAGAACTGGGAAGACACCCGGGTGATATTGCCGTTTGCCTTGTCACCTGCCAACTCGACGGGACTTTTCCCCTGTACGGCGGTCAGCCCTTCAAGGGAGCTGATGTTGAGTGCCGTGCTGGCGGAGTTTCCAGTCAATCTTTTGATACAACAAACTTGAGCATCAGGAGCGTCATGATGAGTGTCGAAGAAAAACGTATCCGCGAATTTGCTTATCAGATCTGGGAGTCCGAAGGCAAACCCGCCGGCCAGGAAGACCGCCACTGGGACATGGCCCGCAAGCTGGCCGAGGCCGAGGCCTTGGCGCCTAAAGCGGCGCCGCGCAAGCGGGCACCGGCCAAGGCCAAGGTAGCGGCTGAGCCTAAGGCGGCTGCGCTGCCGGGGATCAAACCGGCGGCGGCGAAGAAGCCCCGGGCGGTGAAAAAGCCTACTGCTGGTTAAGCCTGTCCTGGCCTATTCGCGGGTAAACCCGCTCCTACAAGGATTGCGCCAGGCCTGGGTGTGGCACCGTCCCTGTAGGAGCGGGTTCACCCGCGAATAGGCCGGTGCAGGACGGCATCAATCCCTCCACCACGGCCACTAGAGGACCGCCATGAGCCCCCGCACCCCGAAGAAAACCCGCTCAGTCGCCCCATCGCGCATCCGCGAAGGCCTGCCCTTCCCCCTCGGCGCCACCTGGGATGGCCTGGGGGTGAACTTCGCCCTGTTCTCGGCCAACGCCACCAAGGTCGAGCTGTGCCTGTTCGACTCCACCGGCGAGCAGGAGCTCGAACGCATTGAGCTGCCCGAATACACCGACGAGATCTACCATGGCTACCTGCCCGACGCTCACCCCGGGCTGGTCTACGGCTACCGCGTGTATGGCCCCTACGAGCCGGAGAACGGCCACCGCTTCAACCCCAACAAACTGCTGATCGACCCGTATGCCAAGCAACTGGTCGGCAGCCTGAAATGGTCCGAGGCGCTGTTCGGCTATACCATCGGCCACCCCGACGGCGACCTGTCGTTCGACGAACGCGACAGCGCGCCTTTCGTGCCCAAATGCAAGGTGATCGACCCGGCCTTCACCTGGGGCCGCGACCAGCGCGTGCTGATCCCTTGGGAACGCACGATCATCTACGAGGCCCACGCCCGCGGTATCAGCATGTGCCACCCGGCAGTACCGGAAGAACTGCGCGGCACTTTCGCCGGCCTGGCCAACGACGAGCTGCTCAAGCACATCAAGGAGCTGGGCGTTTCCAGCATCGAATTGCTGCCGATCCACGCCTTTGTCAACGACCAGCACCTGCTGGACAAGGGCCTGAACAACTACTGGGGCTACAACAGCATCGCCTTCTTCGCGCCCCACCCGCGCTACCTGGCCAGTGGCAAGATCGCCGAGTTCAAGGAGATGGTCGCGCACCTGCACGACGCCGGGCTGGAGGTGATCCTCGACGTGGTCTACAACCACACCGCCGAAGGCAACGAGCGCGGCCCTACCCTGTCGATGCGTGGCATCGACAACGCCTCGTACTACCGCCTGATGCCGGATGACAAACGCTTCTACATCAACGATTCCGGCACCGGCAACACCCTGGACCTCAGCCACCCGTGCGTACTGCAACTGGTCACCGATTCGCTGCGCTACTGGGCCGGCGAAATGCACGTGGACGGCTTCCGCTTCGACCTGGCGACCATTCTTGGCCGCTACCACGACGGTTACAGCGAGCGCCACGGCTTTCTTGTCGCCTGCCGCCAGGACCCGATGCTAAGCCAGGTCAAGCTGATCGCCGAGCCGTGGGACTGCGGCCCAGGCGGCTATCAGGTCGGCAACTTCGCCCCGGGCTGGGCGGAATGGAACGACCGTTTCCGCGACACCGTGCGCGCGTTCTGGAAGGGTGACGAAGGCCAGCTGGCCGATTTTGCCTCGCGCATGACCGCCTCGGGCGACATGTTCAACAACCGCGGCCGGCGCCCCTATGCCTCGGTCAACTTCGTCACCGCCCACGACGGCTTCACCCTGCGCGACCTGGTGTCGTACAACCAGAAGCACAACGAAGACAACGACGAGAACAACCAGGACGGCACCGACAACAACCTGTCATGGAACTGCGGCGTCGAAGGGCCGACCGACGACCCCGGCATCAATGCCCTGCGCATGCGCCAGATGCGCAACTACTTCGCCACCCTGCTGCTGGCCCAGGGTACGCCGATGATCGTCGCTGGCGACGAGTTCAGCCGTACCCAGCACGGCAACAACAATGCCTACTGCCAGGACAGCGAGATCGGCTGGGTGAACTGGGACCTGGACCAGGAAGGCGAAGAACTGCTGGCCTTCGTCAAACGCCTGACCCGCCTGCGCCTGGCCTACCCGGTGCTGCGCCGCTCGCGCTTCCTGGTGGGTGACTACAATGAGGCTATCGGGGTCAAGGACGTGACCTGGCTGGCGCCGGACGGCAACGAGATGAGCGTGGCGCAATGGGAAGACCCGCATGGGCGCTGCCTGGGCATGCTGATCGACGGCCGTGCGCAAATCAGCGGCATTGCCCGGCCGGGCGCCGAGGCCACTGTGCTGCTGATCGTCAATGCCCACCATGACACTGTGCCGTTCAAGCTGCCGACCGTGCCCGAAGGGGATTACTGGAGCTGCCTGGTCGACACCGACCGGCCGGAACTGCGCAAGGGGCAGCACCTGCACTTCGACAGCACCTTCGAGGTGAAGGGGCGGTCGCTGTTGCTGATGGTGTTGCAGCGCGACGAAGAGTGAACCTGAGTAACTGACGCATGTCCCTTGTAGGAGCAGCCTTGTGCTGCGAAGAGGCCGGTAAGGCAAACGATTTGCTGTACCTGTAACGGCCTCTTCGCAGCACAAGGCTGCTCCTACAAGGGCCTGTGTAAAACCGTTTGATCGAGGAGTAACCGTGAACCCCGAAGCCGGCAGTACAGGTTTCGCCAGCGTCAACCAGGCCCCGGCCGTGAAGCGGCTGCGGGTGCTGACGGTGAATACCCACAAGGGCTTTACCGCCTTCAACCGGCGCTTCATCCTGCCGGAACTGCGCGAGGCGGTGCGCAGCACCCAGGCCGATATCGTGTTCCTGCAGGAGGTGCTCGGCAGCCACGACCGCCATGCCGCGCGCTACCCCGGCTGGCCGCAAACGTCCCAGTACGAATTCCTCGCCGACAGCATGTGGAGCGACTTCGCCTATGGCCGCAACGCGGTCTACCCTGACGGCCACCACGGCAATGCGCTGCTTTCCAAGTACCCGATCATCGAACACCGCAACCTCGACGTGTCAATCACCGGCCCCGAGCGCCGCGGGCTTTTGCACTGCATTCTCGACGTGCCCGGCCAACACCAGGTGCATGCCATCTGCGTGCACCTGTCATTGCTGGAAAGCCACCGGCAGAAGCAGTTGCAGCTGCTGCGCAAACTGCTTGGGTCGCTGCCCGCCGACGCCCCGGTGATCATCGCCGGTGACTTCAACGACTGGAAATCCCACGGCAACCGTACCCTCGGCCTGCAATCTGACCTGCATGAGGCCTTTGAACGCCACCACGGCCACCTCGCCCGCACCTACCCTGCCCGCTTACCGCTGCTGCGCCTGGACCGTATCTACCTGCGCAACGCCGAAAGCCATGGGCCGCGGATTCTGGGGCACAAACCTTGGTCGCACTTGTCAGATCACTTGCCGTTGGCCGTCGAGGTCAGGCTTTAGCAATCATTCTTCATAGCCAGCCTGCGGCAAATAGCGAACCCCGCTATACCTTACTGTTTTACTAGATAAAACAAGAAGTTAAGCAAAAGTACAGAACCTGAACAGATCCTTCACGCTTTCTTGACGCAAGCGGCGACCTCTCCTTAGCTGAACATTATCTAGTAGTAAAGATCTCGCGCCGGGCCTCTAGCTCGCGCCTTTGTGCGCGTTTGCGAAAGCTGGCGTGCTGGTTTGGGTCGCCCACTGTTTTTGCCGTACAGCTCGTGACAACAGGCCAGGTCCTCGGGCTGTACCCCACAAAAACAAAGGAGATCCGCCATGAAAAAAACCTCGAGCCCCTTGCGCTTCGATCGTATTTTCTACGCGGTTTCCACGTCGCTGCTTCTGGCAACCCCGGTGGAAACTTTCGCGTTCGAATTGCAGGGTGACCCCACCTCGCCCGGCTTCCTGCAGCAACCCGCGGTGCCACAGCTGTCGCTGGACCCGGTCAGCGCCAGTGGCTTGAGCATCGGCACCTTGAATGCGTTCTCGCATTCGATGGACCAGCGCCACGGGCAGGCGGCCCCCGACCTGGTCGCCAGCCAATGGTCGCAGTTCTTCCCCAGCGCCGCGCGCAACGGCGCGCAACCCCCAGACCAGCTTGAAGCACCCAGCCAGCAATTGATGATCGGCCCGGACCTGTTCGTGCGTGAAACCGCAGCGGGCAATGTGCACCGTGCGGGGATCTTCGTGGGGCACAACAACCTGCAAAGCAGTTTCAACGGCATGCGCCCGCTGCTGGGCGACAAACAGCGCAATGCGGTGAACCTGAGCGGGGAAAGCCTGGGGGTGTACTGGAGCATGACCCATGAACAGGGTTGGCACCTGGATGCCGTGGCCATGGGCTCGCGCATTGACGTCAATGGCCGCGGCGAGAATGGCCAGCGGCTGGACGACAGCGGCCACGCGATGACCTTCTCGTTGGAAGGTGGCATTCCCATCAGGCTGGGTGGCGGTTGGGTGATCGAGCCACAGGCTCAGTTGATCAACCAGCAGTTCTACCCCGGCAGCCGCGTGCAGGAAGAGACCTTGCAGGCCTTCGACAGCCAGCCGAGCTGGAGTGGCCGGGTGGGTGCCAAGTTGTCCGGGAACTATGAAGTGCGCGGCATGCCGGTGGAACCCTATGTGCGGACCAACGTGTGGTATGACTTCAGCAATGCCGATGAAGTGCAGCTGGACCAGGTCGACAAGATCTCCAGTTCGCGTTATTCGACCACGGTGGAACTGGGCTTGGGGCTGGTGGCACGGGTGACGCCTTCGGTGGCTTTGTTTGTCAGTGCCGATTACAGCAGTGATGTGGATGGCAATGATTTGAATGGGCTGATTGGTAGCCTTGGGGTGCGGATGCGGTGGTAGGCAGGTGCGGCCCCTTCGCGGGTAAACCCGCTCCCACAGGGACCGCACAAGGTCTGAATCTTGTGCGGTCCCTGTGGGAGCGGGTTAACCCGCGAAGGGGCCGGTACAGGCAACAGATCAGGCGGGTTTCATCACCAGCACACCCAGCGGCGGCAGGTTCAGGGCCAGCGACAGTGGCTGGCCATGGCTGGCCACCTCGTTACTTTCCACCACCCCCAGGTTGCCGACATTCGACCCGGCATACAGCGCAGCATCGCTATTGAGCAGTTCCTGCCAACGCTCGCCGAATGGCACACCAATGCGATAGCCCTCGCGTGGCACCGGGGTGAAGTTGGCCACCACCAGCACCGGCTCGCCACTGCTGCTCCAGCGCAGCCAGGCATACACGCTGTTCTGCGCATCGTCACCAATCAACCACTGGAAGCCCTGCGGCTGGCAGTCCTGCTCGTGCAGCGCCGGCACCTCGCGGTACAGGCGGTTGAGGTCGCCAACCAGGCGCTGCACGCCCTGGTGCTCGGGGTACTGCAGCAGGTACCAGTCCAGCTCACTGTCATGGTCCCATTCGCGCCACTGGCCGAACTCGCAGCCCATGAACAGCAGCTTCTTGCCCGGGTGCGCCCACATGAAGGTGAGGTAGGCCCGCAGGTTGGCGAACTTCTGCCAGCGGTCGCCCGGCATCTTGTCGATCAGCGAGTGTTTGCCATGCACCACTTCGTCGTGGGAGATGGGCAGGATGAAGTGCTCGGAATAGGCATAGATCAGCCCGAAGCTCATCTCGTTGTGGTGGTAGGTGCGGTGCACCGGGTCGTTCTGGATGTAGTGCAGGGTGTCGTGCATCCAGCCCATGTTCCACTTGTAGGCAAAGCCCAGGCCGCCCTGCTGGGTCGGTTGGCTGACGCCGGGCCAGGCGGTGGATTCTTCGGCGATGATCAATGCGCCCGGGGCCTCGTGGGCGGCCACGCCGTTGAGGTGACGGATGAAGTCGATGGCCTCCAGGTTCTCGCGCCCGCCATGGCGGTTGGGCACCCATTCGCCAGCCTTGCGCGAATAGTCGCGATACAGCATCGAGGCCACCGCATCGACCCGCAGGCCGTCGATGTGGAAGTGCTTCAGCCAGTGCAGCGCCGAGGCCATCATGAAACCGCGCACTTCGTTGCGGCCGAGGTTGTAGATCAGCGTGTTCCAGTCCTGGTGGTAGCCCTCCAGGGGGTTGTCGTACTCGTACAAGGCGGTGCCGTCGAAACGCGCCAGGCCGTGTTCGTCGGTAGGGAAATGCGCCGGCACCCAGTCGAGCAGCACGCCAATGCCGCCTTGGTGGCAGGCATCGATAAAGGCGGCGAAGTCTTCGGCGCTGCCGTAGCGCGAGGTGGGTGCAAACAGCGACAGCGGCTGGTAGCCCCAGGAGCCGCCGAACGGGTGCTCCATGATTGGCAGCAGTTCGATGTGGGTAAAGCCCAACTCCTGCACATAAGGCACCAGGCGCTCGGCCAGTTCACGCCAGTTGTAGTAGCGCCCGACTTCGCCCGCCTCGTCCAGCTCGCAGCGCCACGACCCTGGGTGCAGCTCGTAGATCGACAGGGGCATGTTGTAGGCATGGCGCTGCGCGCGCTGCGCCATCCAGTCGTGGTCTTGCCAGGCATGGCTGAGCTCGCCCGCCACCTTGGACGCGGTGCTCGGCGGCAGCTCGGTGGCACGGGCCAGCGGGTCTGCTTTGAGTGGCAGTATGCCTTCCTTGCCCAGTACCTCGAACTTGTAGGTTTCGCCCACGCCCAGGCGCGGCACGAACAGCTCCCATATCCCGGCGCTATGACGCAGGCGCATGGGGTGGCGGCGGCCGTCCCAGTTGTTGAAATCACCGACCACCGACACCCGCCGGGCGTTCGGCGCCCATACCGAGAAACACACGCCGTCGATGCCATCGGCCTTGATCGGCTGCGCACCAAAGCGCCCGGAGAGGTCGCGGTGGTTGCCTTCGGCGAACAGGTACAGGTCCATGTCGCCCAGTTGCGGGCCAAAGCTGTAGGGGTCTTCGGTGACCTGCTCGCCACCGGCCCAGCCGATCTGCAACAGGTACGGGTGAGCCTCATCCAGGTGCGCGCTGAACAAACCGGGCAGGCTAGCCTGCTCCATTTCGGCGAGTACGCGCCCGTCATGCCGGGCCAGGATGCGCACATTCAGTGCATTGGGCAGGTAGGCGCGGACCACTTGCCCGCCCGCACTGTCGCCATGGGGGCCGAGTACCGCAAATGGATCGGCGTGCTCGGCGCGGGCCAGGGCGTCTATGTCCCGTTGCCGAAGGCCACCGTTTTCACGCATTGTTACGTTCATTCTGACTCTCCCCAGGTACTGATCAGTCCATGCAGGCCATGCAAAGGCACGGCCAGCCAACTCGGACGGTTCTCGGCTTCGTATGTAATTTCGTAAGCGGCTTTCTCCAGGCAGAACAGCTCCAGTGCGGCACGCTCGCCCTCGGCCCGCTGCCAGGCGTGGGGCATGGCGGCGGTGGCCAGGCCATAGGCTTCGACAAAGGCGTGCCGCGACTGGTGCAGGTACTGCCTGGCAACACGTTGCCGGGCCTGCCGCGCCGGGTCGGAAAGGTCGACCGCAGACGCGCTGCGCAAGATCATGGCAGCAGCATAGTCGAAGGATCGCAGCACGCCGCTGACATCTTTATACGGGCTGTGTTTGGCCCGGCGTTCGTCCAGCGGCCGGGCCGGTTCGCCTTCGAAATCAATCAGGTAGGCATCGCCCTGCACCACCAGCACCTGGCCCAGGTGCAGGTCGCCATGCACACGCATCAGCAGGCCGCCTTCGGCCTGGTGGGCCAGATTGGCCACGTGCTGGGCCAGGCCGTCGCGCTGCTGTTGCAGGTCGTCGACCAGCGCCTGGCTGTCGCTGTCGAGGCTGTCACGGTGCTGGGCCAGCAAGTCGAGGGCGTGGGTCAGTTCGGCGCTTATCTGGGTACTCCAGCGCTGGCTGTCGTCACCCTCGCTGGGGCGCGGCTGGAAGGCCGGGTCATGGGTCGGCGCGGCCAGCAGCAGGTGCATCTCGCCCAGGCGCTGGCCGAGCAAGGCAGCAAAGCCGGTGAGTTCGGCCAGGGCATCGGTGTGGGCTTCACCGTCAAGGCTGGGGGGCTCCATCTGATCGCGGATGGCCCGCTCCAGGGTGTTCTGGGTCCAGGCCCAGGCATCGCCCTGATTGCTCAGGTAACCCTGGGCGATCATCAACAGGTGCGGTGCGCCTTGTGGGTCCACCCGGCTGACCCAGGCCAGCAGCGGCGAGATATTGGCAAAGCCGGCGGCGGTCAGGTAGGCGCTCATTTCCAGCTCTGGGTGAATGCCCGGGTTGACCCGGCGGATCAGCTTGAGCACCACGCGGTCGCCGATCACCACCGAGCTGTTGGACTGCTCGGCACTGAGGTAGCGCACTGTGCTTTCGTCGTTCAGCGCCAGGCCTGCCAACTGTTCCGTGCAGGCAAAGCGCAGTTCGCCTTCGCCATCGCCGCAAGGCAACTGCGCGCCTTCCTGGCAGGCACGCAACACTGCACGGATGAAAGGCTCAAGGACGAAGGCGTCGGTGATCAAACCCACCTGATGGGCGCGGCGCACCCGCGACAAGGCCAACTGCTGCGGCAGCGCGGAATTGATCTGCTCTTCGGGCAGCAAGCCAAACGGTAGCTGGTAGTGGTTGGCCACGCCGTCACTGAGCACTTCGATTTCGCTGAGCAGCACCGGCGTGGTGGCCGTGCTGAAGCGCACGCCATAGCGCAGGCGCACGCTGTCGATCGGCCCTTCCTTGCCGGCGAACCAACGCCGTTTGGGCAGGTACTGCGGCAGGATGGTGGTTTGCAGGGTGTCGCTGGCGGGTGACTCCAGCAGTTCTTCCATGCGTTTGCGCAGTACCAACGTAGTCAATTCGGGTAACCCCTCGGTGGCCTGGATGTGCCAGCTGGGCATGCGGTCGTGGGCGGCCAGCAGGAACCAGTAGAAGGCATAGGGTGGCAAAGTCAGC
Source organism: Pseudomonas sp. NPDC089392 (assembly GCF_044749595.1). Lineage (NCBI taxonomy): Bacteria > Pseudomonadati > Pseudomonadota > Gammaproteobacteria > Pseudomonadales > Pseudomonadaceae > Pseudomonas > Pseudomonas sp. NPDC089392. The sequence continues at coordinate 128,593 of NZ_JBIVIF010000011.1, read as the reverse complement.
AGGAACGGCAGTTGCCCGATGGGTGGGAAGGCGCTGCCGCCGAGCATCTCTACCGGTACTTTGTCGGCGAATTGTGACAATTCCAGTTCAGCCGCCTGGGCAGCGCGAGAGACGTTGGCCACGCACAGGATGACCTCGGTGTTGCCGTCGGCATCGGTGTACTCGCGGATGTAGGCGAGGATGCGCCGGTTGCTCGGTGTAAGGGTGCGCAGCGTGCCACGGCCAAAGGCCTTCTGCTGCTTGCGCACTGCCAGCATGCGTCGGGTCCAGTTCAGCAGCGAGTGCGGGTCGTGGCTTTGGGCTTCGACGTTGACGGTCTGGTAGCCGTATAGCGGGTCCATGATCGGCGGCAGCACCAGGCGCTGCGGGTCGGCGCGGGAGAAACCGCCGTTGCGGTCTGGCGACCATTGCATGGGTGTGCGCACGCCGTCGCGGTCGCCCAGGTAGATGTTGTCGCCCATGCCCAGTTCGTCGCCGTAATACAGGGTGGGCGTGCCGGGCATCGACAGCAGCAGGCTGGTGAGCAGCTCGATGCGCCGGCGGTCACGCTGCAGCAGCGGTGCCAGGCGCCGGCGAATCCCTAAGTTGATGCGCGCACGGCGGTCTTCGGCGTAGTAGTTCCACAGGTAGTCGCGCTCGCGGTCGGTGACCATTTCCAGGGTCAGCTCATCGTGGTTGCGCAGGAAGATCGCCCATTGGCAGTTGGCCGGGATTTCCGGGGTCTGGCGCAGGATGTCGGTGATCGGGAAGCGGTCCTCCATGGCCAGGGCCATGTACATGCGTGGCATCAACGGGAAGTGGAAAGCCATGTGGCATTCGTCGCCCTCGCCTTCACCGAAATAAGGGCGGGTGTCCTCGGGCCACTGGTTGGCCTCGGCCAGCAGCATGCGGTCGGGGTAGTTGGCGTCGATTTCGGCGCGGATCGCCTTGAGCACATCGTGGGTTTCGCCGAGGTTTTCGTTGTTGGTGCCATCGCGCTCGATCAGGTAGGGGATGGCGTCCAGGCGCAGGCCGTCGACACCCAGGTCGAGCCAGAAGCGCATCACCCCGATCACCGCCTTGAGCACCTGCGGGTTGTCGAAGTTGAGGTCTGGCTGGTGCGCGTAAAAGCGGTGCCAGAAGTACTGGCCGGCGACCGGGTCCCAGGTCCAGTTGGACTTCTCGGTATCGAGGAAGATGATGCGCGTGCCGTCGTACTTCTGGTCGTCATCCGACCACACGTAGAAATCGCGTGCCTTGCTGCCGCGCTTGGCGTGGCGGGCACGCTGGAACCATGGGTGCTGGTCGCTGGTGTGGTTGATGACCAGCTCGGTGATCACCCGCAGGCCGCGCTTGTGCGCCTCGGCGATGAAGCGGCGGGCATCTGCGAGGCTGCCGTAGTCGGGGTGCACGGCCTTGTATTCGGCGATGTCGTAGCCGTCGTCGCGCCGTGGCGAGGGGTAGAACGGCAGCAGCCACAAGGTGTTGACGCCCAACTCGGCAATGTAGTCGAGCTTGCTGATCAGGCCGGCGAAATCGCCGATGCCGTCGTTGTTCGAATCGAAAAACGACTTGATGTGCAGCTGGTAGATGACGGCGTCCTTGTACCACAGCGGGTCGTCGATGAAGGCTGCCGGGCGGGAACGCTTGGCCATGTGCGACTCCTTTCATTTCCAGGTTGCTCTGGCCCCCCGTAGGAGCGGGTTTACCCGCGAAGCAGGCACCGCGGTGGTTGGCACCGGCTTTGCCGGTGTTCGCGGGCAAGCCCGCTCCTACAAAGGACTGCGTGCCACCGTTAGCGGGCCTTTTCGATACGCCAGATGCCGAACGGCAGGTGCCAGGGCTCGATGCGCATGAACTGGGTCTTGCCGTACCATGACCAGCGGTGACCGTTCATCAGGTCTTCGCCGTGGGTTTCGGCGTTGTCGTCCAGCCCCAGCTCCCAAAGCGGCAACTCGAACTGCGCCTCCTGGGCGTTGTGCGGGTCGAGGCTGATCGCCACCAGGATGTAGTTGTCGCGTTCGGGCGTGCGCTTGGCGAAATACAGGATGTTGTCGTTCCAGCAGTTGAAGAACGCCACGCCCAGGTGGGTTTGCAAGGCGCGGTTCTGCCGGCGGATGCGGTTGAGCTGGGCGATCTCGGCAATAATGTTGCCGGGCTGGCTGAAATCGCGCGGGCGAATTTCGTACTTCTCCGAGTCCAGGTACTCCTCCTTGCCCGGCAGCGGTGTGCCTTCGCACAGCTCGAAGCCCGAATACATGCCCCACAGGCCCGAGCCCATGGTCGCCAGCGCGGCGCGGATGAGGAAACCGGCGCGGCCGGAGGTGTGCAGGAAGTACGGGTTGATGTCGGGTGTATTGACGAAAAAGTTCGGCCGGTAGCACTGGCTCCAGGGAGGCTGGTTGAGTTGTTCGAAGTACTCGCGCAGTTCCTGCTTGTGGTTACGCCAGGTGAAGTAGGTATAGCTTTGCGCATAACCGACCTTGCCCAGCCGCGCCATCATCGCCGGCTTGGTAAACGCCTCGGCGAGGAAGATGACATCCGGGTGCTGGCTGCGCACATTGGCAATCAGCCATTGCCAGAACGGCAGCGGCTTGGTGTGCGGGTTATCGACGCGGAAGGTTTTCACGCCCTCCTCCACCCAGCCGACCACCACATCACGTAACGCCAGCCACAGTGAAGGCACGGCGTCGGGGGCGTAGAAGTCGACGTTGACGATGTCCTGGTACTTTTTCGGCGGGTTCTCGGCGTAACGGATGGTGCCGTCCGGGCGCCAGCTGAACCAGCCGGGGTGCTCCTTGAGCCAGGGGTGGTCCTGGGAGCACTGGATGGCGAAGTCCAACGCGATTTCCAGGCCATGCTCGGCAGCGGCGGCCACCAGCCGGCGGAAGTCGTCGCGGCTACCCAGTTGTGGGTGGATCGCGTCATGGCCACCTTCCGGGCTGCCAATGGCATAGGGGCTGCCTGGGTCGCCAGGTTCGGCTGTCAGGGCATTATTGCGGCCCTTGCGGTGCTGCATGCCGATCGGGTGGATGGGCGGGAAATACAGCACATCGAAGCCCATGTCGCGGATCATCGGCAGGCGCTGGTGCACGTCGTTGAACGTGCCGTGGCGCTGCGGGTCGTCGGTGATCGAGCGCGGGAACAGCTCGTACCAGCTGGCGAACTGCGCCGCCGGGCGGTCGACGTCGACAGGGAATTCGCGGCTGCGGGCCAGGTAGCTGCGATGTTCGGCATCGCCCATCAGGCGGGCGGTAGCGGGGTCGAGGAACACCGCCACCTGGTCATCGGTACCCAGCGTGAGCAGGCGCTGCCGCACGGCTTCAAGTTCTTCACGCAGGGCGCCGTTGCACAGTTCGATGCCCTTGCCCAGCATCAGCCGGCCCTCTTCCAGCTCCAGCTTTAGCTCGACACCGGCATGGTACTTTTTCTCCAGGTCGTGGCAAAAGGTGGCAAACGGGTCGATCCAGGCCTCGATGCTGAACAGGTGCGGGCCCAACTCGGTGGGGGTGAATTCGGCCAGCCACAGGTCGTTGCCCGGCGACTGCATCGGCACGCAATGCCAGCGCCGGCTGTGCGCCTGGCGCCAGTTGAGGGTGACGGCCAGGCGGTCGTGGCCATCGCTGTAAACCTTGCTGCTGACGGCCACCGGTTGGCCACTGATGGCCTTGGCGGCGAAGGTGCCGGCTTCGAGCACGGGTTGGGTGTCTTCGATCACGATGCGCGGCGCCAGCAGCGCCTGGGACAGGCTGACGGCCTGGTCCGGGTGATCGTTCGCCATGGGCACGCTTTCAAAGGGCTCGTTTCGTGACATCGACCTTGCTCCCTAAGGCTGGTGGCGGTAAGGGTTCAGAGCCGGGTACAGGCGTGGGGTTCAAAAAAATTGAGCGAACGGCAGCTGCCAGCGGTCAGAGCCTGCAGCACCTCTTCATTCATCCACGCGAGGTCAGGCCATGAACATTCCCATTCCACCGGAGACACCCGATCCCAACATCGACGACCCGAGCTTACCGCCGCCCGTGCCGGAAGAAGAACCGGACGAACTGCCGATCAAGCCGACCGTACCGCCGACCGTAGGCGACCCGCCGAGCCAGGAGCCACCGGTGAAGGCTTAAGGGTAGACCACGGGACCTGATATTTTTGCCAGTAGCGGTGCTTGAGCGTTGTTTCGATGATGAGCCTCCCTACTTACGCAGGAAGACCCGCCATGGAAGAAGATGTGATGAGCCCGAGTGAAAAAGCTGAATATGAGGGGTACGTTCTGGAATATCTGGCAGAAGCCGGAATCAATGAGCCATCCTCCAGCAGCCAGTTGCTGGATCTGGATAGAGACAAACTCAAAAATGCGATCAAAATGCTCAAGTCTGATTTCGACGCAAGTCTCAATCTGTCAGTAAGCACACTTGCCTTTGAATTGTGGAAAGCAACGAAATCGCGTTGATCTCAACGGCCCTTTCGCGGGCACGCCCGCTCCCACAGGGACGGCGCCGACCTTAAATGCGGCGCTGTACCTGTGGGAGCGGGCGTGCCCGCGAAGAGGCCAGCAGACCTGGCCAATCAACCCGCAGAAACTGTCGAAATCTCCGCCACACTGATCTCGCGCATGCGGAATTTCTGCACCTTGCCGGTCACCGTCATCGGGTATTCATCGACAAAACGGATATGCCGCGGCACCTTGAAGTGCGCGATGCGTGCCTTGCACCACCCCTGCAACTCCTCGACCGTGGCACTGTGCCCCGGATGCAGTTTGATCCAGGCGACGATTTCCTCGCCATAACGGCTGCACGGAATACCGATCACCTGCGCATCGGCCACTGCCGGATGGGTATAGAAGAATTCCTCCAGCTCACGCGGGTAAATGTTCTCGCCACCGCGAATGATCATGTCCTTGTTGCGCCCGACAATGCGCACATGGCCGTGCTCGTCCATCACCCCCAGGTCGCCCGAATGCATCCAGCCTGCCGGGTCGATGGCATCCGCCGTGGCCTGGGGGTTGTCCCAGTAGCCGAGCATCACGCTGTAGCCGCGGGTGCATAACTCACCAATCTCGCCACGGGCGACAATGCAGCCGTCGGCGTCCACCAGCTTGTTCTCCAGCTGCGGCTGGGTGCGGCCGACGGTGGTCACGCGCAGTTCCAGGTCGTCGTCCGGGCCGGTTTGCAACGACACCGGGCTGGTTTCAGTCATGCCGTAGGCAATCTGCACTTCAGCCATGTGCATCTGGTCGATGACCCGGCGCATCACCTCGATCGGGCAGGTGGCTCCGGCCATGATGCCGCTGCGCAGGCTCGACAGGTCCATGTGCACACGCGCCGGGTGGTCGAGCATGGCAATGAACATGGTCGGCACGCCGTAAAGGATGCTGGCGCGCTCTTCGGCTACGGCGCGCAGGGTGAGCTCGGCGTCGAAGGCGTCGCTGGGGTAGATCATGGTGCTGCCGTGGGTGATGCAGCCGAGGTTGGCCATGACCATGCCGAAGCAGTGGTACAACGGCACCGGGATTACCATGCGGTCGCGCTCAGTGAGGCCCAGGCTTTCGCCGACCATGAAGCCGTTGTTGAGGATGTTGTAGTGGCTGAGCGTGGCGCCCTTGGGCGCGCCGGTGGTGCCGGAGGTGTACTGGATGTTTACCGGCTGGTCGAACTGCAGGCCCTGCTGGCGGGCCGCATAGGCCTGGGCCGAGGTCTGCCCTGCCCGCTCGGCCAGCGCTTGCCAGGGCAGGAAGCCAGCTGGCGGGTTGGCAGCTAGACTGATTACTCCGCGCAGGTCGGGCAGGCGTTGGCTCACCATTTCACCCGGGGTGGCGCCGGCCAGTTCTGGCACCAGTTCCTGGACCATGGCGTGGTAATCGCACGTCTTGAAAGCATCGGCACACACCAGCCAGCGGCAGCCGGACTGGCGCAGCACATATTCCAGCTCGCCCACGCGGTAGGCCGGGTTGATGTTGACCAGGATGGCGCCGACCTTGGCGCTGGCCAGTTGCAGGACGCACCACTGGGCGCAGTTGGGTGACCAGATGCCGACCCGGTCGCCGGTGTTTACGCCCAGGGCCATCAGGGCGCGGGCATGCACTTCGACCTGTTCGGCCAGCTGCCGCCAGCTGTAGCGCAAGCCCTGGTGGCGCGATACCAGCGCTTCACCGTCGGCACAACGCGCTACGGTGGCATCGAAGGCCTGGCCAATGGTCTGGGTCAGCAAGGGTTGGTCCTGGCGACCGCGGGTATAGCTCGGTTGACTCATGGGTGTCCCTTCTTGTGGTTGTTCTGGGCACGACTGAAGCAAGCGGGAATACTCTGGCGCAGATTTACGTTTACGTAAAGGTGACGAGTCGATTGACAGTGGTCGCAGGCAGGTTTACGTTAACGTAAAGGTGATGAACGACACCCATGCTATTCGTGGAAGCTGGTGTGAGGGACGGTTTTTTGTGGGAGCGGGCTTGTCCCGCGAATGCGATTTGTCAGGCAATGACGGTGACCCTGCTGGCGCATTCGCGGGACAAGCCCGCTCCCACAAAAGCCCGCCCACTCCCCAGCGAAACCCTTGAGCTACGGTGTTACCCAATTTCAAGAACAACAAGGTGCCCCAGCATGCATTACCCCACCCTGAACTTCGCCCTGGGCGAAACCATCGACATGCTCCGCGACCAGGTCCGCACCTTCGTCGCCGCCGAACTGGCCCCGCGCGCTGCGCAAATCGACCACGACAACCTGTTCCCCGCCGACATGTGGCGCAAGTTCGGCGACATGGGCCTGCTGGGCATCACCGTGTCAGAAGAATATGGCGGCGCCGGCCTGGGCTACCTGGCTCACGTAGTGTCGATGGAAGAAATCAGCCGTGGCTCGGCCTCGGTGGCGCTTTCCTACGGTGCCCACTCCAACCTCTGCGTCAACCAGATCAACCGCAACGGTACCCACGAGCAGAAGCTCAAGTACCTGCCCAAGCTGATCAGCGGCGAGCACATCGGCGCCCTGGCCATGAGCGAGCCCAACGCCGGCTCCGACGTGGTGTCGATGAAGCTGCGCGCCGAGAAGCGCGGCGACCACTACGTGCTCAACGGCAGCAAGACCTGGATCACCAACGGCCCCGACGCCAACACCTACGTGATCTACGCCAAGACCGACCTGGACAAGGGCCCGCACGGTATCACCGCGTTCATCGTCGAACGTGACTGGAAAGGCTTCAGCCGCAGCAACAAGTTCGACAAGCTGGGCATGCGCGGCTCCAACACTTGCGAGCTGTTCTTCGACGACGTCGAAGTGCCGGAAGAAAACATCCTCGGCCAGCTCAACGGCGGCGTGCGCGTGCTGATGAGCGGCCTGGACTACGAGCGCGTAGTGCTGTCCGGCGGCCCGACCGGCATCATGCAAAGCTGCATGGACCTGGTGGTGCCGTACATCCACGACCGCAAGCAGTTCGGCCAGAGCATCGGCGAGTTCCAGCTGATCCAGGGCAAGATCGCCGACATGTACACCCAGCTCAACGCCAGCCGCGCCTACCTGTATGCCGTGGCCCAGGCCTGCGACCGTGCAGAGACCACCCGCAAGGACGCCGCCGGGGTGATCCTGTACACCGCCGAACGCGCCACGCAAATGGCCCTGGAGGCAATCCAGATTCTCGGTGGCAACGGCTACATCAACGAATTCCCGGCTGGCCGCCTGCTGCGCGACGCCAAGCTGTACGAGATCGGTGCCGGCACCAGCGAAATCCGCCGGATGCTGATTGGCCGCGAACTGTTCAACGAAACCCGCTGAGCATAAGGGGACGGGCGCACATGGCTACCTTGCACACCCAGATCAACCCGCGTTCGGCGGAGTTCGCCGGCAACAGCGCGGCCATGCTCGAACAGGTCCAGGCCCTGCGCGGCCTGCTCGCCCAGGTGGCCCAGGGCGGCGGGCCCAAGGCCCAGGAGCGGCACACCTCGCGGGGCAAGCTGTTGCCGCGCGAGCGCATCGACCGCCTGCTCGACCCGGGCTCGCCGTTTCTCGAAATCGGCCAGTTGGCCGCCCATGAGGTGTATGGCGAAGACGTGCCCGCCGCGGGCGTGATCGCCGGCATCGGCCGCGTCGAAGGCGTGGAATGCATGATCGTGGCCAACGACGCCACGGTCAAAGGCGGCTCGTACTACCCGCTGACGGTGAAGAAGCACCTGCGCGCGCAGACCATCGCCTTGCAGAACCGCCTGCCGTGCATTTACCTGGTGGACTCGGGCGGTGCCAACCTGCCGCGCCAGGACGAAGTGTTTCCCGACCGCGAGCATTTCGGGCGGATCTTCTTCAACCAGGCCAACATGAGCGCGCTGGGCATCCCGCAGATCGCCGTGGTGATGGGGTCGTGCACCGCCGGCGGTGCCTATGTGCCGGCGATGGCGGATGAAGCGATCATGGTGCGCCAGCAGGCCACCATCTTCCTCGCTGGCCCGCCCTTGGTAAAAGCCGCCACCGGTGAAGTGGTGAGCGCCGAGGACCTCGGCGGCGCCGATGTGCATTGCCGCACCAGCGGCGTGGCCGACCACTATGCCGACAACGACGAACACGCCTTGGCCATCGCCCGACGCAGCGTGGCCAACCTCAACTGGCACAAGCTGGGCAAGCTGCAGCGCCTGGCCCCGGTGGCGCCGCTGTATGCCGCCGACGAGCTGTACGGCGTGGTGCCGGCCGATGCCAAGCAACCGTTCGATGTGCGCGAAGTGATCGCGCGGCTGGTCGACGGCTCGGTGTTCGATGAATTCAAGGCGCTGTTCGGCACCACCCTGGTGTGCGGCTTCGCCCATATGCATGGCTACCCAGTGGCGATTTTGGCCAACAACGGCATCCTGTTCGCCGAGGCCGCGCAAAAAGGCGCGCACTTCATCGAACTGGCCTGCCAGCGCGGTATCCCGCTGCTGTTCCTGCAGAACATCACCGGTTTCATGGTCGGTAAAAAGTACGAAGAAGGCGGCATCGCCAAGCACGGCGCCAAGCTGGTAACCGCCGTGGCCTGTGCCCAGGTGCCAAAGTTCACGGTGATCATCGGCGGCAGCTTCGGTGCCGGCAACTACGGCATGTGTGGCCGCGCCTACGACCCGCGCTTCCTGTGGATGTGGCCCAACGCACGCATTGGCGTGATGGGGGCTGAACAGGCCGCCGGCGTGCTGGCCCAGGTCAAGCGCGAGCAAAGCGAGCGCAGCGGCCACCCGTTCAGCGCTGAAGATGAAGCCAAACTCAAGCAGCCGATCCTCGACCAGTACGAGCACCAGGGCCACCCTTACTACTCCAGCGCCCGCCTGTGGGACGACGGCGTCATCGACCCGGCGCAAACCCGCGACGTGCTCGGCCTGGCGTTGTCTGCCGCGCTGAACGCCCCGATCGAACAGAGCCGCTTCGGCATTTTCCGGATGTGACCCATGAGCGATTTCAGCACCCTTGAAGTGACTCGCGACCCACGCGGCTTCGCCACCCTGTGGCTGAGCCGTGAGGACAAGAACAACGCCTTCAACGCGCAGATGATCCGCGAGCTGATCGTGGCCATCGACCAATTGACCGAAGATGCCAACCTGCGCTTTGTATTGCTGCGCGGCCGTGGCCGACACTTCAGCGCCGGTGCCGACCTGGCCTGGATGCAGCAGTCGGCGCAGCTGGACTTCAATACCAACCTGGATGACGCCCACGAACTGGGCGAGCTGATGTACGCCCTGCACCGCCTCAAGGCGCCGACCCTGGCCGTGGTGCAAGGTGCGGCCTTTGGCGGCGCGCTGGGCCTGATCAGTTGCTGCGACATGGCCATCGGCGCCGAAGACGCCCAGCTGTGCCTGTCGGAAGTGCGCATCGGCCTGGCCCCGGCAGTCATCAGCCCGTTCGTGGTCAAGGCCATCGGCGAGCGTGCCGCACGCCGCTATGCCCTCACCGCTGAGCGTTTCAGCGGCGTGCGAGCCCGCGAGCTGGGCCTGCTGGCCGAGGTGTACCCGGCCAGCGAACTGGACGCCCAGGTCGAAGCCTGGGTAAACAACCTGCTGCAGAACAGCCCGCAAGCACTGCGCGCGACCAAGGACCTGCTGCGCGAAGTGGACGACGGCGAACTCAGCCCGGCACTGCGCCGTTATTGCGAGAACACCATCGCCCGTATCCGCGTCAGCGCCGAGGGCCAGGAGGGCCTGCGCGCCTTCCTTGAAAAACGCCGCCCTGCCTGGCAAACCGACGACAAGAAGGAACCGCGCCCATGAGCCGCCCCGCTTTGACCACCCTGCTGGTCGCCAACCGCGGCGAAATCGCCTGCCGGGTGATGCGTACCGCCAAGGCCATGGGCCTGACCACCGTGGCCGTGCACAGCGCCCCCGACCGTGACGCCCGCCATAGCCGCGAAGCCGATATCCGCGTGGACCTGGGCGGTACCAAGGCCGCCGAAAGCTACCTGCTGGTCGACAAGCTGCTGGCTGCAGCCAAGGCCAGCGGCGCCCAGGCCATCCACCCGGGTTATGGCTTCCTGTCCGAGAACGCCGGCTTCGCCCGCGCCATCGAACAGGCCGGGCTGATCTTCCTTGGCCCACCGGCCAGCGCCATCGACGCCATGGGCAGCAAGTCGGCGGCCAAGGCGCTGATGGAAGCTGCCGGGGTGCCACTGGTGCCGGGCTACCACGGCGAAGCCCAGGACCTGGACACCTTCCGCGCCGCCGCCGAACGCATCGGCTACCCGGTGCTGCTCAAGGCCAGTGCCGGCGGCGGTGGCAAGGGCATGAAAGTGGTCGAGGAGGAAAGTCAGCTGGCCGACGCCCTGGCCTCGGCCCAGCGTGAGGCACAGTCATCGTTCGGCGATGCGCGCATGCTGGTGGAAAAGTACGTGCTCAAGCCGCGCCACGTGGAGATCCAGGTGTTTGCCGACCAGCACGGCAACTGCCTGTACCTCAACGAGCGTGATTGCTCGATCCAGCGCCGCCACCAGAAAGTGGTCGAAGAAGCCCCTGCCCCCGGCCTGTCGCCAGAACTGCGCCGGGCCATGGGCGAGGCGGCGGTGCGCGCGGCCCAGGCCATCGGCTATGTGGGCGCCGGCACCGTGGAATTCTTGCTCGACGCCCGTGGCGAATTCTTCTTCATGGAGATGAACACCCGCCTGCAGGTGGAGCACCCGGTTACCGAGGCCATCACCGGGCTCGATCTGGTGGCCTGGCAGATTCGCGTGGCCTGTGGTGAAGCGCTGCCGATCACTCAGGAACAGGTGCCGCTGATCGGCCATGCCATCGAGGTGCGCCTGTATGCCGAGGACCCGGCCAACGAATTCCTGCCTGCCACAGGCAAGCTGGCGCTGTACCGTGAGTCTGCGGCTGGCGAAGGCCGGCGGGTGGACAGCGGGGTTAGCGAAGGCGATGTGGTGTCGCCGTTCTACGACCCGATGCTGGGCAAGCTGATTGCCTGGGGCGAAGACCGCGAGCAGGCGCGCCTGCGCTTGCTGGCCATGCTCGATGAGTTCGCGATTGGCGGGTTGAAGACCAACATTGCGTTCCTGCGGCGCATTCTGGCGCACCCGGCGTTTGCGGCGGCTGAGCTGGATACCGGCTTCATACCACGTCATCAGGAGGTTTTGCTGCCTGCGCCACAGGCGTTGCCGGCCAGCTTCTGGGAAGCGGCGGCCGAAGCCTGGCTCCAGGGCCAGGCTGGGCATCAGCGCGAGGACGACCGCAGTTCGCCGTGGGGCGAGCGCAACGGCCTGCGCCTGGGTTTGCCCGCACGCGCCAGCCTGCATCTGGTGAGTGGTGGTCAAGACCAGGCGGTTGCCCTGGAGCGCAGCGCTACTTCTACCTGGCAGTTGCTTGGCGAGCAGTTGGTGCATGACCAGGATGGGGTGCGCACCCAGCACTTGGCAATTCGCCGGGGTGGCACGCTGTACTTGCACTGGGATGGCGAGATGCATGCCATCGAGGCCTTCGACCCGATTGCCGAGGCCGAGGCCAGCCACAGCCATCAGGGCGGGTTGGGTGCGCCCATGAACGGCAGCATCGTGCGCGTACTGGTGGAGCCGGGGCAAGAGGTGGAAGCAGGTACGGCGCTGGTGGTGCTGGAGGCCATGAAGATGGAGCACAGCATTCGCGCGCCGCATGCAGGGACGGTGAAGGTGTTGTTCTGCCAGGAAGGCGATATGGTCAGCGAAGGGACGGTGCTGGTCGAATTGGTGGAGTAAGCCTGTTGGCGCCGCTACGCGACCCTGTGGGAGCGGCTTTAGCCGCGAATACCGGCGCAGCCGGTGCCATGCACCGCGTAGGCTTCTTCGCGGGCAAGCCCGCTCCCACTGGGATAGCATCAGGGCTGACAGGTGTTGGCCACAAAATATGCAGCGCCTGTGAGATCGAGCGCCGCCCGCGCGGCGCTTCGCGGCGCAAGGCCGCTCCCACATCTGTTTCGGGCCAGTCAATCCTGTGAGCTCACCTCTGCCCGCCTTGTTTGTTCCATTCGATATCGGCTGCGCCAGTGCTCTTCATCAATCTCAAGCCATGCACCGAGGGTGCGCGCGCTAAAGGCACAGGAATAACTGGCCCGAAACAGATGTGGGAGCGGCCTTGCGCCGCGAAGCGCCGCGCGGGCGGCGCTCGATCTCACAGGCGCTGCAGATACCATGGCGAGCATTTGGCAACCCTGGTGCCACTGCCAGATACCATAGAATCTCCCACAGACACCGCGCAGGCTGGGAGTACCGCTTTACCTGTGGGGCCTTGTGTCGCGATAGGGCTGCGCAGCAGCCCCGGCAATCTAGAAGGCCCCGTGCACCCGCACGACCACGCCCAGAAACTCGCAACCCTCTTCACAGAGAACAGTCGGATAGCGCGTATTCAGCGGCTTGAGCATCTTGTCTCCACCCTCCTCGACCAACTGCCGCAACACTGGCGGCCGCCCCGGCTGCCTTGCAATGACCAGCCTGCCTGGCTCTGCCGGCAGACCGGCATCCACCAGCACACGCATGCCCTCAGGCACGCTCTTGCCACTGGCGGCGTTCATCGAATCGTTTTCCACCACCAGCCAGAATGCATTACCCGCGGGCATGTAGTCCGTCTGTTCGTGGGCCTTGGTTGTCTCTGGCAAAGGCCCCTGCAAATCCGCCCAACTCAGCACCGGGAAGCGAAAGCTGGCATAAAGCAGCGCTTCGCCCGAAACCGGCTGCTCAGCCGCATAGTGCCCTGGTGCTTCACGCACAATGTCGCGTTCCACCACCATGACTTGGGCCTCCAGAAACACCAGCCCAAGCTTTTCCAGCTTTTCGTTAATGGTTTCCAGCGTCGGCCGCCGGGTGCCGCGTAGCCAATGCCCCACGCCGCCCTGCGTCATGCCCAGGCGTTCGGCCAGCTTGAGTTGGCTGAGGTTATGTTCGCGCTTGTAGCGCTTTAGAAATGCGTTCCAGTTTTCCATAGGCGGCAACAATACGGACTGTATTATCCGCAGCAATACACAATCTGAATTATTTATTTGGCATTAAATAGTACAGACTGACCTATGCTGTGATTCCAGTGTGCTTGAAGGGAAATCAGCAGGTATTGCCATGAAACCATCGAAAAACGACGAAACAGATCTCGACAGCGAAGCCGCCCGCCGCGCCCTCGATTACTACCTCAACCCCAACCCGCCACGCCCCAGCCTGGACAACAAGATCTGGACCCTGCACGAAGGCGTAACCGGCGACCAGGCCCAGGAACACGCTATCGCCCTGCTGCGCTGCGCCGCCGCAACCGCACAGGAAACCGCCAGCCACCAGCACGGCAGCCAACGCGAACTGACCTTCGCCCTGATGCACATGATGGACATGGCCCGCGCACTGCTGGAGCACAAACACACCGGGAAACCGGGTTTGTAGGTAAAAAAGAAGGGAGAGAACGTGATGGCCTGGTAACGGCAAAGGCCCCGATTGCCGGGACAAGGAAGCGCGCCGGTAAAACTTTTTTACCGGATTAGCGAAAATTCATTTGACTGGCAAATGATAACGATTATTATTGCACTCAGCTGATCGCGAGATCTGCTGGATAACCTGAAAGCTTAGGTCGCTCTCAGATTATCTCCTCATCAGGCTAATCACGGTTTTTGACCCGGCTTTTTGCCGGGTCTTTTTTTTGGCTCTTCAGGCTAATGAAGATCGTGATGGCGCGCATGATAGCAAAGGTGTTTCAGGGCGTGAACGCTCGTTACAAAACTTTGCGGAATCAGCACTTGCGAATCATTCTCGTTTCACCTAGGCTGATCACGCATCAAGGAAGATGCCCCCACCCCTCCCCCCTTTGTAGAGCAAGGAGCTGTCCATGGCCCGTCTGCTGCTGCCCCTTGAGCACCCAACCCCTGTTGCCGAGCACGATGCCGACGATGCCCTGCTGTATGCCCTTAAGCGGCTGCCACGGCGCGTACTGCAAGTGTTCCTGCTCAACCGCCTCGACCAGCTGGACTTCGCCGCCATCGCTGCCCGCCTGGACCTGCCACTGGCCAGTGTCGAGCGCAACATGGACCAGGCGCTGCAGGTCGGCCGCTCGCGCCGGGATCTGCTGGCGAGTGTAGCCGGGCAATGGTATGTGCGCCTGCAGAGCCCACAGGTGACCGCGTGCGAGCGGATCGACTTCCGTCGCTGGCTGGATGCCGACCCGGCCAACTTACAGGCATTCCACGAGACGGAGCTGCGCTGGCGTAGCTTGCTGGCACCGGCGCGGCAGCTTGGCCATGATGGCTGGTACCGGCAAGGCCGGGCGGCGTTGTCGCTGGGCGGTTGTTCGGTTGCGGTCGGGCTGGGTGTGGCGGCGTTGGTGGTGTTTGGGTTGTGGGCCTGATCACCTCCATAGGTTCTATAAGAAATCCCGAGAGACTGAATCGACGTCCCTCGGAAGCTGAAATTCTGTAGGGTCCTCCGCCATCTACGGAAAGGAATTCTATGATGGCAAAGCGGTACGAACTCTCGGACGAGGCCTCGGATGTGGTCTCCGATCTCTTCATCGAAGCCTATGGTCGGGGGCGACCGCGCCTGAGCGACCGACTGATGCTCGATGGCGTGCTCTGAGTGCTCTGCTCGGGTGCTGCTTGGCGTGATATGCCGGATCGATTTGGCCCGTGGTCAACGGGGTATCAACGATTTCGGGGCTGGCGAAACCAGAGGACATTCGATCAGATGCTCAAACGCCTGCACCTGAGATTGAATGAGCAACGCTTGATCGATCTGCAAGCCGGGATGAACGACTCAACCGCAGTACGTGCAACCCGAACCTCATCTGGCGCCGGGAAAAAATCTATGGTCACCCCATTTTTTGCAATACTGATCATCGGATGAAATGGATGGCTTACCTAAATCTATCCGGCGTTTGTTTGGGATTGTATCCCGCTCCACGATGAGTATCCGCGCCCGGCGCCCCTAAGAAGGGGGGCGGCTTCAAGAGACCCAATTTTTCCCACAGGGTCGTCGCTAGGCAGGTCGGCCGTTTATTTCATCTATTGTCCAGCTATCACAAAACCTGATGGTGAAACACGGTGCTGCACCTGCGGGGTCAGGTGGTCACGGCGCTTGGCCCCGCGTAGTATCGAGTGTTGTCGTGTCGCAATAGCCCATGTGATACGGGCAAATTTGTTGGCGAGCGCGCAGGCCACCACATTGGAGTGGCGCCGCATCGACAACGACCGCACCCACTCAGCCAACGGGCCTTTTTGATGCTCCAGACGCATCAGGTAAACCCGAGCGCATAACACCAGCAAAGACCGAAGATCTTGTCGCCACGCTTGCTGATCCCCAGCAAGGCCTGCCTGCCACCCGTACTGTATTGCTTGGGTACCAAGCCCACGTATGCCGCGAAGTCGCGACTGCTGCCATATTGTTCTCCGTCGCCCGTCTCCACAACCAGGAGACTGGCGGTGATCGGCCCGACACACGGAATGCTCAGCAAACGACTTCCAAGATCATCGTCAGCCAGCTGGCTTTCCGCCTCTTTGTCTAACACCTTGATTTGGTCGTCCAAGTAGAGAAAAGTGGTCATGCAGCAGCGCGGTGAGCCGGACGGGTAGATCGTGTTCTTCCAAGACTGAGGCCAGGCGTTTGATGACTGCCAGCCCGACCGGCAAGCTGATGCCGAACTCAAGCAGAAAGCCATGCATCTGATTCACGGTCTTAGTACGGTCGCGGATCAACGATTCACGGATCCGGTGGGAAACGGACAGCGTTTGTTGATTAGGAGACTTGGGTGTCACGAAGCGCATGGATGGGCGAGAGGCGGCTTCGCATATTGCTTGGGCATCGACATAGTCGTTTTTGTTGCTTTTGACGAAAAGCATCACGAACTGAGGCGAAATCAGCTTGGCGTCATGGCCCATAGTCTTGAACTCTCAAGCTAGGTAATGCGCGCCGGCACAGGCCTCCATTACCACCCTACAAATGGGATGATTGACTAGGAATGCCATCATCTGCTGCCGTAAGCATTTCTTGCGCATGACCTCGGACTTGTCCTAGGCATGCAGATGAAAGTTATGTTTGCCGATATCGATGCCGATCAGTGTCACTGTGCTCATGATGACGATCTCCGCGGTAAAAGCACCCTGCGAAAGCGTGCTTTCGCAGGGGGGCGGGGTGACCATCTCATAAGGGGCCTGACGAGCCTACCGATCAAGCTCTAGATCGCAGTCGCGGCGGCCTGACAACCAAAATCCACATGCTCTGCGACGGCAGCGGAACACCGTTGCGCTTTCTCCCCTCTGGCGGTCAAGCCAGCAACATCAGCTACGCACAACCAAGTAAATCTTGCCAGCTGACGCTAGTTCAAGACACGTAATCAGCCCCCCTTACTCGAAATGACATCAACAATGAGCGAAAAATGATAGTCATCAGCCGTAATGCCAGTACATTGATCGGACAGGCCGCGCGCGCTCAAAAAAACGATAACTGCGCCTAAACACTTGACTATCGAAGCAATCTAGACATCTCACGACCAGCTCCCCTTAACTCACAGCCCTTCTAGACAACTCTATCCACACAATAATATTGGAGTCCACAATTGGAAAGCGTGCTCAATACAACGACCACTCAACGCTCTCCCTCACTCACAGAAGCGACAACAAGAAGCAAGACGCCTGTCAGCGCACTCGCTAATACCACAATGGTATCGGATCAAGAAAAAGCTCACCTGAATGATATCACCACCTTGCTTGTATTCGGAAAAAAAGGAGAGCTTAGCGAAAAAATAAAACACCACCACATCACTGAAAGTCGTCCAGCCTTCTATATTAACCACACGGTGGCAGACACCTTAATTCGCAAAAACATTTGCCCGCCTCCCCCAAAAAAATATCAAGGGTATGACCGTTTAAGCCAGGCATTGCGGCAAATATCGCTAGCCGTGAACACCGCAATGAACCTTAAACTAAACAGCAATCCGCTTGAAGTTCAGGCAAGTGTCTTTTGCAACCGATTGCATCTCTCATCCAATTTCCACGCAGACAAGATTCAAGAGGCTCTCCGCATTGCCTTGACAGACAGTGACATATTTAAATCTGTCCACGAACGCGTTCAGACTAATGAAAGAGAAAACTGGGAAAAAGTGATAAGCGCCAGGCGTTCCAGACACCACAGGAAACTCATTGAGACTTTTGCCTCGATCGACTCCGTGCTCACGACAATAAGTAAGGCTCATACGGAAATCATTCACAATCGAGGCATCCGACCTGACACCAATTTGAACAAATCAACCATCGCACTACAATGCAAAGCCGGCTTCTTGACAATTTTCAATGCCTTGGAAGACATTAAACGCTTCGGCACCTCCAACCACATTATGATTCATCCCCCTCCCCACAAAATGGAATCAAAGCCCTACCTGCCGGAAGGTGTAACCGAGACGATGCATGCAGAACAGAATATAGAAGAATACCTGGCCAAGTCTGCCGACATCATTTACGATCAAGCCATTGCTAAATTAGGCTTGCAAACGGGACAACACATAATTGTAAACATGGCGGGAAGATTTGTCCCCTGCGCCGTATGCAAGGAAGTTGAACACACCAGTACCAACGGTGGCGTTTTTGACCCAAAAAACAACAAATTTGTATTATGGCGTAGTTCCGACCGGATTGGGATGGCATTCAAAAACGAAGTACAACACTTGGCAATGCATGCCTTGCACAGTAACGACTCAGATGAAGCAATGGAAAAGGCAGTAAAAATCAGAGATGGCTTTATACTACACCAAGAATTGCTTCAGTCTTATGGAGCACCGGTAGTAACCTGCTTTTCGCTTGACACAGATAGCGAAAGCTCAGACGACCAAAGGAACGACTGAAATCTTCATCAGCAGAGAACAATCATATTTCATGTCGGGGCTGGCATGACTCCGGGCCATGCCAGTTGCCGCCTTAACTAGACGGCACGCCTTGAAACACTGGTTAAAATCTCACTACCGATAGACGTTGACTTCAGGTCATCGTAGTTTAATTTATTGCTATACCCAAGTGCCGCTTCACCATCAAAGACACCGACAGAAGCAAGCATGATTTCATGATAAGAGTGATGATTCTTCGGAGGGAGTAGATTACCCAGCATCACGAGCCGAGCCTCTTCAAGTGTTGGAAGCTGACTTGTATCAGTATTCTTGTCGTAGCTCAACATCTCACGACACATGGCGTAGTGATTCAAATATCGTAGGGTGTGCCCGCTAGGTCCAGAGATGACAGGTTTGCCGTGTGCGATTGCGTCAAGCACCCATTGGTTAACACTTTTGTCCTCACTATCAGACCATCTGACCACGTTGGACAACCCCCCCGTAGTATGTTGACGAAACTGACTTCCCAAGGGATTGCTGTCTCTGGAGTTGGCCTCATCATTCGTGAATAGCTCTGTACTCCAACTAATACTCATCGTTTCGAATAGCGCCTTGCGCGCGGACGGCTCCATGCCCTGTAAAATATGTAGAATCCCGTCACGATGATCAACAATTCCGAATGCGTCCCGGAAGTAGTTGGGGTCATCGCCTTTTCTGGAAATCAACTCATTCCATCTATCCGCTATCAAGTTGGCTACATCTGCCGGATACTGAATGGGATTATTGACCTTCCAGATTTCCAGATCAAATCGATGTGAATTCCAAGGAAAGATTGGATTATCCGGGGTTCGCACATGATTAAACATGCACTGTCGCCTTTCCATCCCTGGGACATTGTAGATCGCATCCTCAGCCTTTATAAGTGTCGCCAGCACGTGGGCGTCCAAATTGTCTTTATCGGCAATCAGCTCCTTTGCACCACCAATGTTCTTGCTTTCATGCCGAATCTTTTCTTGCTGCTCAGGTGTGAAATCTCCAAACCTCATAGGCGCACCAGTAGCCAACCTGATATTCCTGGCTATCGCGTTAAGTTTCTCACTGGTTGCCAATTCCTTACCAATGGCTACTTCAATAGCCCTATTTTTATTCGCCGTTGTTTTATAGGGGTCTTGGTCAAAAACGTTCGCCGCCACATCAACCTTACCACGCCCAACTATCTCCTCCATACTTTTAGACGGCAATATACTGACGAACGAAACAGGTTGTAAAAACTCCTGCCTTCCCTCACGAAGATTTGAAGTATGCAAATTCAACCTATCCACCACCTCACTCAATTCTTTGGCTTGGGCTGGTGTTAGCAAGGTGGAGTTCTTTAGAACACCCCTGTCTTCCGCCTCGAAACTTTTAGCGGATAGCGCACACAGAATAACTGCAGACCTGTTAATATAAGGCATAGACCTCACCTCGACTTCAATTCTAACTTTAGCGATGTTCAAGAGAAGAATTCAAACTTATATACCCCTTCAACAGGGCCATGAACACAACTTCCAGCAAACCACTACAAACATCTTTTAAACTCATGACCTTGTAATACACCAGAACATTATCCTCAACAGACAGCATATCACCATTTAAATTTATTTCGGAATAACACGGCAGCTCAACCAGCTCACTCAATTCATTATCAGTAAGAGGCACCGGCAATACTATCTTAAAAAAAAGCACCAGACTCTCTCGACCACACTCATATTTCAAACAAAAAAAATCCCCACTACCCAAGCGAAGAGCAACTTCACTGAGATCATCGAAATGAACATCGCTCAACTGATGTTGTTCTTTTAGCACGTCCAACAGCTTACTGATTTCGCACTCTACTTCAACCCGCACAGGGTTATACACAACATTTGAATGATGCATTATCCACCCACCATTGCGTTTATATTTACAAAAAGAACGAGCATCACCTCGCTGCACGATCCTGTTACTTCTTGCCAGTTATTCACATGTCCTTCCACCCCAAGCCACGTCAGTTAGCTAACGAGGACTTGCGACTAACTCAATTTCTTACATGACCAAAACAAATCGTTTAGACATCTCGTGTAAGCGTAGAATATGGAGCACAGATAATCCCCTCTTGCAAATTCAGCTCATTTTCTTGCCAAACCCTAGGCTCTGTGTGAAAAGCCTTGATACTCGGTGAAGCTGCGTTGAAAACAGCCTCGTAATGCTCATTTACAACCCGTAACCTCCGTTTCCTCGGCAGCTTTCGCTTTGCTTGACCTTCGTTTCAAGACTTTTCACACAGGGCCTAGTTTATTTCTACTAACCAAAAATAAAGCTGGGCGTTTTTGCCCATTTAGGGCAGAGTTCAAAATACGCCGAGGCGACCGCCTACACGACAGCAACAACAGAAATATAGGCTTAGCAAACAGGGCTTACTCACCGAGTATCGGCGAGCTCAGTGTCAGACGCGCGAACTGACGCATGGACGTAATTTCATAGAGCGCTTCTTCCATGGCCGGATCGCTCAGGGAAAACCGACTTTGCAGCATGGTCTCCAGTGGGTAAGGCTTTCTACCGCCACCGGCCTTAGGGTAGAAAGGTTCGATCAGCCCCAGCAGGCCTGTCCAGGGCACGACCTGATCTATCTCGGCAAGGAAGCGCTCGCGGCGGGTTTGCTTGCGCTTATCGGCGTACCCGAAGTCGGAAAAGCGCATCTGGCTTATGGGCGGCTCGGATCGGGTGGTCAACAGAACCTAAACGGCTTATCGCCCACTTAAAACACGAATATGCAATTACCAACTGATATTCTCGCGGCTCTCTTCGTCCTCAGAGGGCTTGAACACCTCCTGCATAAACTCCTTGACGAACATATTGGCCGATGAAACCGATACCAGCGCAACTCTTATCTCCTTATAAGCTTCACTCCCGTCCAAGCCTTGCTCTTTCATCCGCACCATCACCTGCGTCAACGCGTCCATTTGCTTCTGTGTCGTTTTATAGGGCAGTTCGCCCCCGGCATTCGCGTATTTTTTCAAGTAACCCTGAATCCTGCCCGGCGAGGGTGTCGTGGACGCTATCCACTTCATGAGCTCATCGTAGAACTGAGCAAACTCAGGATCCGGATCAGAACTGGTTTTCCCGCCCTGAAGCCCCATGCGCTGGTCCAGGGGCACAATCATCTCAGGGCTTTGTGGCACGGCTTGGCCGGGACCTGCGACCGAGTAGATCTCAATGGTCATCACTTTTACCCCATTCAAAAATGTGACTCGAACTTTCCCCCTCCTTGTTCAGTTCAGCGGCCCAACTGATAAACAAGCGCCTCGACGCTTCATCGAGCTGGCGCACACTATCCGGTAACTGCTTGAGCTGGGCGATCAAACGCGGCGACAGGCGCTCCTGAGTGGCGCCGATGTCGAGTTCGATCACCTGATCCGCCAGGCGAAACAAGTAACGTTCCTGGGCATGGAAGCGGATCTCCACACGCTCGACCCCCACATCCTTCAACTTGTTTTTCAGCGCCACCTGTTGGGCCTTGCACCGCAGCGGCAGAAGAATCTGCAGCGGCTCCCGGCCTTGCCCTACCCACCCGTCCTGCCAGCGTTGCAGCAGCGCATCGAGCAGTCGTTCATCCATCAGCAAATCCCCCAGCAAGGACCGGGTGGCCTGTGCCAGTTCAGCTTGCAGCGCGCTCGCCATCCGCCGCGATTGCAACAGAAGCCCGCTCACCTCGGCCGCGGCTTGTAGCACCCCCTGGGCATAGCCGTCCTGAAAGGCGGTCGCACGAACCATTTCTGCCTCTTGTTGCGCTTGTGCAACACATGACTTGGCTCGCTCGCGGGCTTGCTGCATCAACAACCGGCGATTACGCGCAGCCGTCCGCTCTTCATGCCGCAGCAGGAGCGCATCCGTCGCCGGAATATCAACAAGCGTTCTGATGGATTCGAGCATGCTGTACCGCCAGAATGAAAAGTGATGGGTTCGGCGCCAGTAGCGGCAACGTTTGCTGCAGCTCGACCACACGTGGCGAGAACTGCAAGTACAGACGCTGCATGAGCGCCTCCGGCATGTGTGGATGCCAGGCGGCCAAGGCAGCGAGCCCCTGGGCACAGAGCGACTGCTCAAGTCCATCCGCTTCGCTGACCTCGACCGTTGGCCGATTGCCCAGGTCAATACAGGCGAACGCTCTTGTCGGCACATTGAGCTCACGCATCCGCGCCCCGCGAGCTAGTTGCGGCCACATCAAGTGCGCCCCCATCAGGCGGGCGACTGCGGGCAAATGCTGCCAATGTGCGACCCAGCAGTCTGTCCACGAATTGCACTTGAGCTGCTGTGGATCGGGACAACTGAGTTGCAACCCCTTCAGCAACAACTGATTGAGCACCGCCCGGGCTGCCGGCTCGTCAAACAGCGCCGGCACAACAGCCCGGTGCGGGTGCAGATAGTCCAGCGGCTGCTGTAGGATCGCGCGCAGTGCTTCAGTTCTGAGGCGCATGTTCGATCTCTTTCGGCTGTCGATAAAGCATGACCCCGTAGGCTATCGCAGCCAGAATGCCTAAGCCGATCATCACAAAGAGCCAGGTAAATGCGAAAGCGCGAGGCTCCGGCATGGGGGCGGCATGCTGAATTGAAGCCCGCTTGGACAAGACCACCGAAATGTGGTCGTACTCCACGGCCGAAAAACTGTTCTTGAGAAAACGCTTGATATCGTTGACCAGCCGCTGAGGCTCGCTATCACGCTCATACACCGCCAACGCCGAGAGATGGATGGGCGCAACCTTGCGACCGCTTTCTCCGGTTTCCAGGTCGTAACTCACATGCACCCGCGCCGAAACCACACCCTCCAAGGTGTTCAACGACTGCTCCAGTCGCTGTTCCAACGCACTGTACAGCCGCGCTTTCTCGGCTCGCGGCGAAGCGACGAGGGAGTCGGCAGGAAACATCTGAGCGATTTCGATACGCGGCCTGGAGGGCAGTGAATACAAGGCCAACAAATCGACCGCCGCCGCGAAATCCGCTTGCGCGATGTGCACCGAGTATCCGGCCTTACCGCTATCCACCTTAGCCGCAGTAATGTTATTGCGCTGCAGCACCGAAATCACTTCATTGACCTGCTGCTGGTCAAGGCCCTCAAGTAAACTCGGCTGGCGACAGCCAACCAGCATCAGGCAAAGCAGCACAAGACAGCCATATAATTTCATGACGAACGTAACAAGGTTTCGGCCGTGGTCACCGTTTTACGGACCAGGACGTTGAGTAAGGAGACATCGATGTTGTACTGCGCAGTAAGCAACTGCAATTCGCTCAAGACTTCCGGGTTGGTGATATCCGGACGCCTCAGCATGGCATTGATCCTTGCATGATCACGCTCGGTAGCCACAGCGGAGCTGGCCAAACTCTCGATCAAACGCCCCTCTAGGGAAACCACCGAGCCAGGCTCGGGACGAGCCAATTCAACCATCCGAAGCGAACTCGGGCTCACTGAAGTCAAAGAAGAAACAGACATGGGAACACTCACAAAAGTACTCGGCAGGCGTACTGAACGACTAACAGCCGAGAGGAGCCACAGAACTTAACGCGCGGCGGAAACGATCGCTGTATCAATTTCCTTAAAGCCCTTGATCGTATTGGTCGCAACGTTACGGAAAACGTTGTAGGAAGAGAATGCAGCCTGATAGGCCGCCAAAAGCGTGGGGTCCGACGCATCTTTATGCAATGCGGCCAGTGCTTCATCGAGTTTGGTTTTGAGATCGGTAGCGCCGTCCTCGAAGCCCTGAGCCTGTCGGCCCAGGAAATCATCATGAAACTCAATGGGATTTGAAACACCACTCATATATCACCCGTCATTATCAAAGGGGTTTAGGAAAGTACCAGGATGACGGCGTCATCTTGATGTAGCCCTGCGGGCCATACTGGAATGACTTGCCCTTGAGCCGGTCATCTTTGAGCGCGATTGCGAAATGAACGTATCGCTCACCCCATTGCCGACCGAATTCCGCGACAAAGTCACCCAGGGCTTGCAACTCAGGGTCCTCAAGCGTGCCCTCGACTGTAAAGGTCACGCTGTCAGCATGCTTGTGCCGAGTAAAGAGCAGTGCCAAGCGTTGCAAGCCTTGCTCGGCCAGATGCAAGAGTTCGTCGTCGTCACTAAGTACGATCTTTATTTCGCGAGCGTAGGGCGCGATTGCGCCCAGAGCACGCTCCAGACGACGCTGCAACTCGGGTGTCAGCAGGCTGCGCTGGCGGCTGATCAACAAGCGCGGGACAAGCGGATCACTGAGATCCACACGGTGATAGGCAAGTTGCGGCGCAAGGCTGGACACCAGGCTCTCCAGGCGCCGACGCTCGTCGTATGTTGTCATCACCTGAGTCGCCGAGTACCCATTGCGCACCAGTACCTGCCTTCCCCACCCGGCATCGCGCTCGGAGTCGGCGAACACGTAAATGGCCTGGTCGCGCCCATGCACCACGACCATGCTGTTGTTGCCCCCGGCAATAAGCGCCTCGACATTCGAAACAGGCGTGGGGCGCGAAGCGTGCCAACCGAACATCGCCAAACCGACCATCATCGCCAATACGGCTCCAATAGCCACTCGCCGTGAGACGGTGCTTGGCACCCGAGCCGGCTCAGGCTCTGCAAGCACAGCCGGCCCTCGTACCAACAGCTCACTCTGCCACGCCTCATCGAACGGGCGCACGGCGATTAGCAACCCCGATAGATTTTCCAGTGACTGGAATGGAAGGGGGCGCTCAACCACACCTTCGTCGCCCAAGATACGCACTGCACACCCCGAACCGTCATTATCGCCAAGCAAGACCTCGAAATTGCCACCACCGCACTCCAGCGGAATGTAGATCGCATCTTCCGGAACACTCAGCGGATGCTCGATCGAGCAAAACCTTGCCTCGGAACCCACAACGAAAAGAGTACGCTGCTGCACCAGATCAAATTCGCAGCCCTGCAGCGGGCCATTGAACACCCTCAGGATGCATTGCGTTGCAGGGGAGTCCTGCATGCTGTTCACCACCCGGTCTATCTGTATGAAAAGCGCCTAACGCTTCGACGTGCAAGCAATGATAGGGAGTGACAGGCAAGCAATCCTGATCAAACTATGAGGAAAACCCGCTGCAAACGATCAGCGCCTGGCCTGTAGTGCTTGAGCCAAAGCCTTGTTGGGCGTCATCAGCCATTGAGACAGGACTGCGCCAGGGGGTAGGAGCCGCACTGCGATACCGTTGGACGCAAACCCTGCAGACGCTGCACTACCAGAGCAACCAGGCGCTGCAATGCTTCTTCCCGTCCATCGCTTGCCACCAGCGCTTCGCTGTGCAGCAGCGCATGATTGCGACCTCTAGCCAACTCGACCGACAACGCCCCGCACCCCGCGATACAACGAATACTGAGATAAAAATCAGGCGTCATTCGCTCAACTATCGACAGCCAATCTTCTGAAGCCTGCGCATTGGCTGTCAGCCCCGCCGGTATCACACAAAGGCTTTCACCGAACGCGGCGGCCAGTCGGCGAACCACCTCACACTGGATTTCCAGGCCACACGCCTGATCTTGCACCCACAACGGCAAGACCAATAACGAGGGCACCGATGAGAGCGAAGATGGCAAAGCGACTCGTTTTACGACCCCACCTGCAAAACGATACCCTTTGCCATAGACCGTCTTGATGTAGTCATTCTCACGCCCCAGCAACTTGCGCAGCGCATAGATGCAGCGGGTCAGGGACTCCTCGGCCACGTCGCAGTTGGGCCACACCTCGTCGAGCAGCCAGCCCTTGGGAACCAGCGAACCCGCCGCCCCCAACAGTAGCCGCAATACATGTAACTCCTTGGGTGGAAGATGTAGTCCGTTACCGTCATGCAGAAGCAGTCCATCTCCCTGCAAAATCCATTGGTCAAAAACAAATGACCGACTTGACGATTGATTAGTGCCCCATCCCATAACGCAATTTGCCCCTCCCCTGTGCGTCGGTTAGACCGTGGCATTGGCTAGGCTCTGTGTGAAAAGCCTTGATACTCGGTGATGCTGCGTTGAAAACAGCCTCGGAATGCTCATTTACAACCCGTAAACTCCGCTTCCTCGGCTGTTTTCGCCTTGCCTGACCTTCGTCTCAAGACTTTTCACACAGAGCCTAGGTGGACCCGCGCCCCGGTTTGAGTGATCAACTATAGGGAAAAAGATCCTTACGATATTTGGGATTTTTCCATAACATTCTAGAGACTAATCCGCATCACCCAAGGAAAATCTCTATTTACTACTGAGTAATTGACGCATGCCGTGCGGAGTCTATTCGAGATAGTTCACTGCGAAATAACTACGCGCCCTGATGGGCGCGCAGTTTCGAGAGCGGGATCAGACCGAGGCCCGAGCGATTGCCTGATGAACCAAGAGATGAAGATCGCCCACTCTGCGAACACAGGCCAAACCCTCTGGAGGCAGTTCAATATCCAGGATTTGGTTGATATCCAGAGCGATATCCAGAAAATTCAACGAATCCGCACCAAGGTCCTCCACCAAGCGGGCATTTGGGGTAACGGCATCGACGTCGACCACGAGTTTATCGGCGAGGATCGCGATGATGATGGCTTCTATTTCAAGATTCACCCTTTACCCCACCTCGAAGCCCCGCTCACATATGAACTGCTTCCGGCAGACAAGTACACCCTGGGAGCAGGTACGACTGAATACTTAACGCGATCAATGCTCACATCTTCTAAGACTAAATCAGCCTTACCGCCGTCTTCCGACTTATCGTCAGCCTCTGTATCAGAAGGAGAAGTCTCGACCTTATCCAATATTTCACTCGAAGCTGCACTCGATAACAAGTTATCGATTGCCACACCCTCTACTTGAGCGGTAATCGCTCGTTTCGGGCTCGTGTGGCTTCCCATGCCCAAGATCTGGCTGCCATGCGAGGACAGATCAGTACTCACGTGGTTTTGATTCGGGTTACTCACCCTCAGCAGTTCACGCTCGAGATCAACGACTCGATTTTGCAAGAACCGGCTTTGCTCGCCGATGATATCGAGCGCCTTAAGCAGCGCGCCTTCCCCTCCAGACGAAGCATCCGGCTTGACAATGATGTCGCCAACTCTGGCTCCGCCACCTCTCTGAGAGATATCGCGGGCCAAACGCCCGACATCGCCTCCCTCGCTTCGAGCCCTTGCAGTGGGTTCCTTCAATTGCTTCGAGCGATCTGCCACCGGATCACGCCCCAAGTCCAATTGGCTCAGCATGGCTTTGACAAATCTGGCCAGGCCAGTACCGCCTCCCTTTTGCATATGGCCGTCCAACTGCGACACCAGATGACTATTGGCTACTTCAGTAGCGTTTCCACAAAAGCTGCTATTGACCGCCGACTGCTCATTGAGACTCAAGCCCAAACTGAGCCCTTGCGCCTTCGCAAGCCCCTCACGCAGGTACATCTCATGCATCAGTCCCGCTGCGGTATCGAAAACGCCACGTTGCTCGTTGACAAGCTCATCAATCGCTTTCTCTATCTCGAAGTTGGCTTGATACGCAGAAGACGAACCCACGTTGCAGGTTGATGAGTACCCCTTCTCCCCGTAGTCACGATAAGACTCAACTGCACTGTTGAGTTGCTGGACCGCGTTTGTCAACGATCCGCCCTCACCGCTACCAACCTCATTCTTCAGCACAAGAAGATTGATCGCATGCTGTGTCAACCGAGCGCCATGGTTAGTTGTGTCCCGCAGTACAATATTCGCTTTGTCACCAAGAATTTCCCTGCACGCTTGCTTCGCAAGATCGCGATACGCTGCGTCCTGTGTATGCGGCGTGTCCTGATGGGAAACCTTGGCCAGGTTCACCTCGGCATTGTTCTTGCTTGACAGCAGCGCACCCGTAATACTCCTCTCATTACGAGTTCCCCCCTGGAGATTCATCACCGGAATTACACTTGAAGATATATTCAGCCCAGGCATTTAAAACCACCTTGCTGCGGCAACCACGACCAGAGGCATGCGCTGCCGCTCTTTAAGAACGGACGCCCATCATCCAAAAGCTAACCCACGTTTTTATCCGCAAAGAAATGACGACATCAGCCAATTCCGCTCGCGAGTGCCTTGAGCATTTCTGCATACTGACTCAATTGCGAAGAGAGAATCTTGTTGAAGTTTTCGTGGTACGAGTTGGCGTTACCGTACTTGGTAGTGAATAACTGCAACTGGTTCTTCAAATCACCTTCCTGGCTGTTGAAGCCGGTTTGCCAAGCTTGAAACTTCGCGGTATCCCACGTCGCGCCAAAGAGGGGAGCCGCTGCAATCATCGCGTCCAGCGGTGACAAGTCCATCATCACCCGGTAGCCACCCTTGCCGTCAGGCTGAACACATGAATCAGGCAGCCCCATGGCCTTGGCCCACTTCTGTGCATCTTCTTTAGTCGCAGATCCCTGATCAGAAATGGGATAGAGGACGCCATCCGGGGCTTGCGAGTACTTATTAAACAATGCGATTAAAGCAGTGCGCAATTCCCTGCTTACGTGGACTTCCTTACCATCCGACTTACCGGTTATCCAGTCTCCCATCTTTGCCATTATGGTTTCGTTGAATTCTTTGTAGAAGTCCGAGTATTTGGCCAGCAGCGCCTCGTAGATCGCCAGGTATTCTCCCTTGATAAAACCGATCATCGCCAGCAGTTGCTCAAAAAAATCGGCGTTACCACTAGACGCGTTCAAGACACTCCGCATAGCTTCTGACGCATGCGGTAAATCGCCTAGTTTCTTGAGCGTTTCATCCCTCCACTGTTTGATGTTGGGGCTAACAGGCTGGGCAAGGGCTGCCCACTTGCGTAATTCGGTTTCCAGTAAATGCCCCTGACTCTTACTGGTCTCTAGTGTTCCGAGCACCGTTCGTAAGGCGTGCTCCGTCTTGACGCTCTCTGCACGCCGCTCGTTGAAGTACTCACGCAAAACCTCCTCACCGGCCGCGGGATCAACTGGGCCGGCAACAGCGGGCAGACAAAATGCCTTCACTGCAATACTTGTATAATCGAGGCGGGCATTCAGGCCACCTAACCGGGACACTACCGACTGTGTCAAGCGTTCAGCCGTCGTCGGGCGCGGACGATGCTCGGGCTCATTACTGCCAACCTGCTCATTCGCCAGTTGATCAATACGCGGTGCAGTGGTGGGGTAGAAACTGGTAACAATCTTCATGACTGAACTCCTGATCACGCGCGCGCAGTGGCGATGTTGTTAATGGTGGACCCGCGGCCATCGACCAACTGCTGGATAGCGTCGAGCATCTTGCTGACCAGCGCTGTATCTTCATTGACACTCTGGTTGGCGTTATCACTGACCGCCTTGTTCTGACTCTGCTCGGACTGATGCAGCACTTCGCTCTGGCGCTGTGAATACTCTTGCAAACGGAGGATGGCGGACAACCCGGAGCTGGTCATCATCGCCATGGAACTGATGGCACCGCCAACCGTCAGGTTGCGCTCGTAGGTTTTCGCCTGCAGAGCACTTTTCATGCGCGCATCCTTGGCCTGGGCAACCGTCTCACGGATGTTCGACTCAAGGGCTGCCCGCTCGCTCGGGTCAAGCTTGCCGCTGCCGCCTTGCAGCTCCACCGTTGTGAGCTCGCCCTTGGCATTGGTACCCGTCACCTGTTTTGGACCCGACGCGGTCATGACAGCCGGCCGCGTTTTCAGGTCAACGCGCATCTGCTGGGCTTGCGCATCGAACTTCGCCGCATCCGTCTTGTTGGTCTTGATATCGGTGTGTTTCTGGCTCTGCCCACGCAAGGACAACGTGGCACCAGCGACAGACATGGTGGCGGCAACGACCGCGCCACTGACCGCGGCCCACATCGCGGCCTCGCCACCGGCCATGATCGCAACGCCTTGCGCAATGGCGGCTTCATAGGCCATCTGGGTGAACTTGCCGCTCAGTTCAGCACTGGATTTGCGTGCGATGTTGACCGCGACTATTGCCGCCACCAACACGCCAATATGCTTTTCCCACGCGCCGGGATCGAACGACATCAGGGCACTCACCGGATCTTTTTCCGCGCCTTCGGGCCCTTCTTTCTCCTGATGGACCACAGCCGCCAGAAACAAGGCCATCATCGCCTGGCTTTCAGTCTCGCTGAATCCTGAGGTGTCCAAGTACTGGTTCAACTGCTGAGGGGGCATCGCCTGGACAGCCTGCGCTTCCCGAGACATCAACACCTGTGCATCGAGGCGCCCACTGATACCACTGATCGACATCGGCTGCTTTTGTTCGACGATGACCTTGCCTGGCACCTCTGCGACCTGAGGTTTGATCCCCGATGCGGCGGGACTATTGATCGATAATCTCATGAGTTCCAACCCTGTTGAATTGAACTAAATGTTGCGTGCCATGCTCAGGCTGCTGCTGTTGATACTGTCCTGGATGCTGAAGGCTTTCTTGATGGCGTCATCCTTGGCCTTCATGGACTGATCGAAGAGCTGAACCATATCGCTCAGATAGTTTTTCAGCTCTTCGGAAATAACCTTGGCGAACTCGAGTTCGGCCAGGTGTTGCGCCGCGTTGCGCTGGTGAATGCCGGACTTGATCTCCATCGCAGACTGGGCAGCGATACCGCCCGCCTCTACGACCGCCACCGAGGCAGCCAGGCGTGATGCATACATACCCAGGGAGTTCGCATCCGACTTGAGACCGATGCTGGTACGGGCCTTGGTCATGACACTGGAAAAACCATTGCTGACCGCCCGTGCGGCCTGCTTGAGCATTTGTGGCGCCATCTTGTTGGCCAATTTGCCGAACATATTGCCCATCGCACTGGCGACCCGCCCCGCAGCTGACTTGCCAACGACCGCGACAACCACCAGTACCGCGACCATGGCCACGGCGCCCACGATCGCGCCCATGATCATCCCGGCCATCTCGGCCGAGGCCGCATCGACGCCGGCCTTTTTCAAAATGTCCGTAATCCCCTTACCGATGGCCTGAATCATCGGGCCGAGGATGTTGTCCATCAGAGGCTTCATGGCCTTTTCCATGAACGACACCCCCGTTAACTCCTTGACCAACATGTCCGCGGCCATCAGCCCCACACCGACAGCTGCCAGAGCCAGGCTGGCTCCGCCCGTGAAAGCAGCCCCTACGACACTGACCACGGTCAGCACCGCGCCCAGAACCTTACCGATACACCCCGCCGTCTTGCTGGCAGCTTCGGCTTTACGCACTTGCTCCAGGTACTCTTCAGACTTCTTCTCCATGTATTCCTGACGCGCCGCCTGCATACTGCGAAACAGCTCCTGCTCCGCTTCAATCTTGTTTTCCGCGCTTTCGCCCATCAACTCTGCAAAACGTGCCATCAGCAGCACCATGGTCGCAGCCGCGTTCAGCTGATTCTTGATGCCATCGAGCACCGGCTTGTCGCCCAGCCCCGAGTTTTCCACCAACCCGGCCAGAGCCTCAGCCTTTTTGCCAGCCTCACCCGCCACCTTGACTGCGGCCTGATATGCCACAGTGGCCTTGCTCAGTTGTTGTTGGGCACCGGCCAACTTGCCTTGCGCCAGATCGCGGGCCGCCAGGGCTTTGGCATGCTCGGGAGTACCCGGCTCGGTTCGCTCCAGTGCCGATTCAGCATCGGCCAGCGCCCTTTGCGCGCTGTCGACGTTGGCCTTGGCCTTTGCGAGCTCTTCCTCGGATTTGCTCGCAGAGGCTACAGCCGCTTCTAATTCCGCCACTGCCTTCAGATAATTGTCTGACAACGCCTTGTTGCCATCAGCGCTGGCCTTGGCTACCGACCTGAGGATTTCCATGCGCGCCTTGGTCGACTCCATGCTGACGTCACCCAACAAGTTGATGATCGAGGCCATCAACTTGGTGAAGGTGTCTTCAGAACCCTGTTTCGCACGCTCAGCACCTGGCGACGGCACAGCCAGAATCGGCCTGCCCAGGGCAGCAGCATTACCACCTTGCAACTGAGCGGCGTAGTTCACACCCTGCAGGTTGGCCAGTGCCGTATCGGCGGCGCGCTGATAGGCCTTGGTGTTGGCCGCTTTACTCGCAGCGTCCGCATAGTTTTCCTTGCCGGCCTGACGAGCCAGCGTTTCTGGGGATACGCGTGAATACAAGGCCCTGATATCCATTACAACTATTCCTCCGACTGGTCAGCGTCGATATTGTTTAACGCAGTCAGGTAAGCCTGGGCCTGCTCCCGCATACCCGGCTCCTGAACGCGCTCGATGACATACTCAAAACACAGCTTGGCCTTGCCGGCTTTTCCCAGCGCAAGCTGGCATTGGCCGGTATAAAGCATCGGGCGGTAATCATGCTTACCCTGGGCAAAAGCCACGGCATACAGATCAACTGCTTTCTGATAGTTCTGCTTGAGCTGATGCACCGCCGCCAAACCCATCCAGTACTGCGCGTTATAGAAGTCGTAGATACAGAGGAAATGAAAAAACTTTTCCGCATCGTCCAGACGCCCCTGCTCATAGAACTCATAGGCAAAGGCGTAGAGGCTATCCATCTGCTCGGTACTGACGCCGCGCAGATCTTTGAGCGATGCACCATCAAGTACGGCCTGCATCACCTGCTCGGAAATCCGGTCCTCTTGCTGCTCTGTGTGTTTTCGACGGCTCATGACTACTTACTCCTGAATGCTTCTTCAGCGGTGCTGACAAGGCTATTGAGCCAGCTGAAGGCAAGGGGCGCAGTCACAAAACGCTCATCGTGGTGTTCGTGAGTCGCTCATGCCTGCAAGCGGTTTCGTAGCGAGCCCATCAGGCCTGCTCGACCTGCTCGAGCCAGACCAGCAGTCGCAGAACGCTTTCGATTTCCTGCATCTGGATGAAGGTGTAGCGCTGATGGGTCTTGAAAATGCGTCTGGCCAGGGCAATGTCGCTGATCACCGGCACGCCTACTTCAGCCGCATACTTGCGCACGGCCAATGCCCGCTGGTTGGTTTCCATCAGTGAGATAAACGGCATCACCGTGACTTCCGGCCGGAAGTAAATCCCCACGGCGATGTGTGTGGGATTGGCGACAATCACTCGCGAACCACGAATGTCGGATTTGACCTGTTCGGATAACAGCTCCTGATGCAGCTCGCGCCGCCGCCCCTTGATCTCCGGGTTGCCTTCTTGCTCCTTGTGCTCGCGCTTGACCGACTGCTTGTCCATCTTCAGGTCCTTGATGTACAGCCAGTACTCACACAGTGCATCGAGCATGACGACCAGCAATATGCAGCCCAGAAATGCCAGCACCAGCACCAGCAGCAAATGGGCCCAGATCGGAAACAGGTCGATTGGTTGCGCATAGAGTTGCGCAAACAGTAAATGCCGCTGAGTCAGCCAGACCATCCAGAATGCGATCACGAAACTACCCAGGTACAACAGGGCTTTAACGGCATCCTTCAGTGTTCTGAGACTGAACAGCTTTTTGAAACCGTTTACCGGGTTCAATGCCCCGAAGTTCAGCTTCAGGGCCTCGCTGGCAATGGCCAGCCCGGTCTGCAACAACGTGGGCAAAGCGCTGGCGAGAAAGCACACGACAATCATCGGGGCCACGACCTTGAGCATCAGCACTCCGAGTTCGGCAGCATAACGCTGTTGATCGGCGGCGAAACCCAAGGCGATGATGCGTCGATAACTCTCCATCACCTCCAGCAAGCTACCGTTGCTCGTCAGGTAGATGATCGCGCATAGCATCAGGCAGGAACTGGAGAGGTCCTTGGCCTTGAAGGTCTGGCCCTTTTTCGCTGCGTCGCGACGCTTCTTGGCCGTGGGTTTTTCGGTTTTCGAGGCGCTGGACATATCAGCGGCCCTGCGCCGGTACGATCCAGTCCGCAAGCTGATCCGGCTTGGTGGCCATGCGCAATATTTCGTCCGGCAGGTGCGCACTGAAATACAGAATCAACACCAGTAACGCGATGGCGCCCTTGACCGTGAGCGACACCGAGAACGCGTTCATTTGCGGCGCAAAACGCGCCAGCAGGCCGAGCAGCGCCTCGGAGAGCAACAAAGTCGCCACCACCGGTGCGCTGATGATCAGCGTTTTGCTGATCAACGGATCAAGCAGCCCGAGCAACGGCTGGATGCGCAGTTCGCAGCCGAATACCGGCGAGCAGAGTTGGTAGCTGCGGCTCAAGGTTTCCACCAGCAACCTCATGCCCCCGCCCTCCAGGTAGATCACTGCCGCGAACAGCTGGAGAAAGTTGGCCAACTCCGAGGTGTCGTCACCGTTGGCCGGATCGACCGTGCTGCTGAGCATCGCGCCGCGCTGGTTATCGATCAGGTTGCCCATGGCATGCAACACCCAGAACGGCCAGGACAACAGGCAGCCCAGAATCACCCCCACTCCGGCCTCTCGCAGCAGCAACCCGTAGAAGCCAAGCGAGTCCAGACGAGGCAACGTGCCAGCGGTATAAGGCCACAGTGCCATGCCCACCAGCACGATCACGGCGTTTCGCGGTGCTCCGGTGAGCGCGCGACTGTTGAGAAACGGCAACATGAAAAACACCGGTGCCAGGCGAGCGAAGCAAATCATCGCCCCGGCCAGCCAGCCATGCAGGTCAAAAAAAAGGCTTACGTTCATCGCGATTCACTTCAGGGCCAGGCGCATGACTTCCAGGCTGAAACTCAACAACGTCTCGCCGTACCAGCCAGAAAGCAGAAACAGGCAGACCGACACCGCTAGCAGTTTGAAGCCAAAGGGCAAAGTTTGCTCCTGAAGCTGAGTCACGGTCTGAAACAGACCGATGAGCAACCCCACCAGTGTGGCGACGATGATCGGCCAGGCCACCAGGATCAATATCAGGTACAAGGTTTTGTTTCCGGCAAACACCAGGTCATTCATCGCGGCGTCTCATTGAGCCAGGGTCAGGTATTGCCCGACCAGTCCGGTAGAAAGCAGGGACCAGCCATCCAGCGCAACGAACAGCACCAGCTTGATAGGTACGGAGATGATCACTGGGCTCATCATCATCATGCCCAGGGCAAGCAAGATACTGGAGACCACCAGATCGACGATGACGAAAGGCAGATACAGGTAGAAACCGATCTTGAAGGCGGCTTTGATTTCGCTCAGTGCATAGGCTGGCAGCAACGCGAACAACGAGGGTTCCAGCTTTTCATCCAACTCGACATCGACGGCCCTCGGGTCCTCGCGCACAATCTGTGCCCGCTCGAAGAACTGTGCCAGATCCGGGTCGGTGTACTTGGCCAGGTATTCGCGATATCCGCCCAGACCGTTATCGACGAACTCCACCACCGCATCGATGCTGGTGAACGCCACACGGTTCTCCTTGTAATAGTCATAGCCTTGGTGCACTACGGGACTCATGACGAACATCGCCAGCAACAGCGCAACGGCGTTGAGGGCCATGTTCGATGGCACCTGCTGCAGGCCCAGCGCGTTACGCACGATAACGAAGACGATAGAGAACTTGATGTAACAGGTGCCCGCGGCAATCAGGAATGGCAGCAACGAAGCCACTGCCAACAGCCCGATCATTGAAATGTCATTCATTACCCATGCCCTGCCCCACCTCACGCAGTTCCACACCCAGGCGATCGCCCAGCTGGACCAGCTCACCCACTGCGATGCACTTGCCACCGACACGCACTTCGACGTTGCTCGCGACGGTAGCCTCCAGGGGCAGCACCTGGCCCTCGATGAACTCGTTGAGCGTAGCCATGCTCAGGGTGAGTTCGCCCAGCACGAATTCAAGTTTGACCGGCAGCTCCGACAGCACGCAGGGAGCGCTCGGCGACGGGTTATCCGGGGGAGTGAGTTGCATGTGCAGACCTTCCTTGACAAAGGTGAACTGGCCGATACACAGATCGGCCATAAAGAGTTGTCGGGTTTGCTCGGCGATGACCAGCACATCGCCCTTCGCCAGTTGCCGAGATGGCAATCGAGCCAGTTCGCTGTTGCCGAGCACGATTCGCAGGGCCTGCGGCACTGCCTGCAACCAGGCCTGTAGTGGGCGTGACGGCTCCTTGCGCTGGCTCGGGCCCTCCATGACCCACAAGTCGCTCTGGGGCGTTCCAATGCAGGGCAGACAAGCCTCTTGCAGCGCCTCCCCCTGAATGAGCCTGAACTCGAACAGGCGCTGATAGTCCAGCAGGTCGGGCGCGATTTCGATGGGCCGGCTCACCGCCGAGAACAGTTCCAGAATCTCCTGGTCCGCGCCCTCCTGATGCAGCCATTGCGACCATTGCGGCCCCACCGCTTGCAGCCACTCGCGAGCCCCGATCATGCCTTGCCAGCTACCGTGGCAACCTTGTGCCTGGAAGGCTATAAAACGTGCCTGGGGCGACGGTTGGCTCAACCGCACAGGGTGCCCCTCACGCTGCCAGCGGGCCACCGCCTGGCGCCGCTCATGATCAGGCAGCGCAACGCAGCGCAAGAACAGAGTGGATGTCACGCTTGCTGCTCTCCCCGCCCGCTTCTATCTCGAAGCGCTTGACGGCTCTGCTCATCCCCCTCCTCATCCGGTCGCTCCTGCTCGTGACCGTGACGGGACTCATGCCCCTGCTGATCATTCAAACGCCAGCGCGGATCCGGCGCCTGCGCCAGGCTTTCGCTCAAATAGCTGAAAACCAAGGCACTGCCTGGATTGAGCAGCAACTGCTCGGGGCGTTCGGCCCCTGCCTTGCTGACCGTGATCAGACCAACAGCATCACCTTTGCTGAAGGGCACCTGGAGGTAGTGCTTGGCACCCCTGGCAATGCTGACTTCAGGCGCCGATTTCGGTTCAGGGGTCGCTTTGGCAGGCACCGCTATACGCATTACGGGGTTCAAATACGATGATTTTTCCAGCAAAGGCAATGGTTGCGCCGGTAATGCTTGAGGGGTTTCCTGCTTGACCGGCCTATCGGCGACAGCTTGATCGGAGGCTAAATGTGCAAACGACAATGGCGCTTTCTGCTCGGCCGACGCATCGACGGCAGCCTGATCGAGTGTGGCGAGCGCACTGGCAACGGGCGCCTGAACAAGCACCTGTGCGGCGATTGGCAAGCGGTCAGCCAGCGCCAACCGAGCATTGACCAGTGCCGGCGCTGAAGGCACGAACGGCTGCTTCATCGGTAAATCCATCGTCTGAGCCACCGATACGTTGGCCAACCTGGCCTCAGTCCCAGTCCCCGAGCGCAGCGCTGCCAGCGATAACTTCAGCGGGAGTTCGTGCAGTGTTTGCAATTGCGCCAGCAACATCAGCGCACCCTGCGGCAACTCGTCCAGTGCACTACGGTCTTCAGTGACTTGCGGTTGGTCTTTGTGGCCAGGCTCATCGCTGGGTAAAAGATCCTTGACCGGACGGAGCGCCACTGCAGGAGGTCTCACTGTGCTCATTTGCAAATCACCAATAGTTCATCAATGTCATTTTCTTCATCGCGCCACCGACGTGAACGGCGCTCGCCCAGCAAACGTTGCTCTAGCCTCAGGTACTTCAAATGCTTCCTCTGCAGTGCCTTGCGATGCTGTTGCAAACGCTCGACCCCTTGAGCCACCTCCTGGCGCTGGTCCATTAGGCGGATGCGTTCCAGCGCCAGGTTACCGATCTGCCGCCGGATGACCGCCTGACGCCGCAACAGCGCCAGCAACTGCGCATGGCTCAACCGCTGATTCTCGGGACGCTGACTTATCAGGAGCTCATCGAGCCCATGAGTCTGCTGCTCGACCGCTTGCAGCTCACCCTCAAGCAGAACCAATGTGCGCAAGGCCTTATCAAGCCCTCGCTCACACTCACGCTGCCGGTGATCGCTGAACCCCAGCAGGCGGCGGATATCAGCCAAGGAGACCATGCAGGCTCTCCAGCGCGACCTGAGGCGCACATCCCTCACTCAAATCCTGGCAAAGCCACGCCATCAACGCTTCGCGACAGGCCATGGCCTGATCGTTAGCCGCATTTTCCCCGGCTCGGTATTCCCCAAGATCGAGCAATACCTGCAGCTCCTCGATGCGGGCCAACACCTTTCGGGTCCTGGCCGCCAGTTGCTGAACATCGTGTCCGGTGACCTGATGCGCCACCCGGCTGGCGCTACGGAGCACATCGATTGCCGGGAAATGACCGCTGGCGGCCAACTTGCGGCTCAGGTAGATATGCCCGTCGAGGATGGAACGAATCTCTTCGGCAATGGGGTCAGGTTCATCGTCGCTTTCCAGCAATACGGTGTAGAACGCGGTAATGCTGCCGTTGGCGGTCACGCCCGGGCGTTCCAGCAAACGCGGCAGGGAGTCAAACACCGAAGCGGGATACCCGCGCCGCGCCGGTGCTTCCCCCGCCGCCAGCGCGAGGTCGCGGCGGGCGCGGGCATAGCGGGTCATGGAGTCAAGCATCAGCACCACCTGCCCGCCTTGGTCACGGAAATACTCAGCGATTGCCGTTGCCTGTAACGCTGCATTGCAGCGGTCGATCGAGGAGAAGTCCGACGTCGCGTAGACCACCACGCACCGTGCGCATTTTTCCGAATGGCGCAACGTCTCGACAAACTCGGTGACCTCCCGCCCCCGCTCACCGATCAGCCCGATAACGAACACATCCGCTTCGCTGTGGGCGATCAGCATGTTCATCAATGAAGTCTTGCCTGATCCCGCCGCGGCAAAAATGCCGATGCGTTGGCCTATGCCGCACGTGAGCAGGCCATCGATCGCCCGTACGCCGGTGGCCATCGGCTGGCTCACCGGACGACGCTGGTTGTAAGCTGGGGGCGCAGCATCCACCGCACAGTCGCGACCATCGAATGCATCGCCGGGGGCTAAACGTTCGACTATCCGCCCCTGGGGGTCGATCACGCTACCGAGCATGGCAGCGCTGCAATGCAGGCTGAGCAAGGCACCGGTCGGTACGACCAGCGATTCACGGGACAACCCTCGCGCATCACCCAACAAGCTGAGCAATACCGCATCGGGGCTGAAGCCGATCACTTGCGCACGAGCGCTCACCGCGGCGTCCCGCCAATCGCCTCGCACCTCGCACACTTCGCCGATAGCCACATTGTGCAGTGCCGCTTCAAGCAGTGGACCATTCAAACGCAGCGGGTGGGCAGCACGGCGCACCAACAATTCTCGACTCATTGACGAACGAGATCGCAAAGCGTGGCCATTGCAGCCAGGTAAGCGTCCATCGTATCCGCCAACGACTCTGCGCTCGCATAAGACCAGTCGGCCAGCAGCACACGCACTTCCAGCATCCCGTTGGCCTCGACCAACTGCATCTGCTCGGTCCGGGCGAATGCACAACCGCGCATCAAGAAACGCAACAGGTCCTCGGATCGATGTGCCAGCAGCATGTTGCTGCTCTCTATCAGCCCACTCCAGAACCATAGGCCGTTATCGACGACACCAATGTTGATAGCGGGCAGATTGGCCAATTCCAGCTCAATCGTACTGTGCCCGTCAAAGTTACCCATCTGCTTATCGCTGCAGCCGCTGAGTGCCAGCACCTCCCTCAACAACGAGGCGATATCGATCTGTTGCATAACGCACTCTCCTAAAGGGTCTTGATCACTTTCACTGAAATGGCGTCGGAAATTTCGCCAAACGAAACCACCTCCAGCTCCCGAAAACGGCCCTCAATCAGTTTCTTGATGTAGCGCCGCACATCCACCGAGGCCAGGATGACCATGTCTTTCTGAGGGATGTGCAGGCTATCGAGCCCGACGGCCAGCCGGTCCATGAGGTCTTCGCCGGCCGAGGGTTCCAGGTTGAGGAAGCTGCCGGTAGAGGTCTGACGTATGCTCTTGCGCACCACGTCCTCGAACTCCGGCGAGAGCAGCAACACGCGCAGGTCGTTGCCGTTGGCAAATTTGTTACTGATGTAGCGCGCCAGGCCGCCGCGCACGTGCTCGACCAATGCAATCACGTCCTTCTCGCGCAAGGCCCAATGAGCCAGCGTTTCAAGAATCAGTTTCATGTTGCGCACCGAGATACGCTCGGCGACCAGGCGCTGCAGCAGCTCCGCGACTTTCTGCACCGAGGCATGGCGATAGACTTCCTTGACCAGGTCCGGGTAGCGCGCTTCCATTTCGTCGAGCAGGACCTTGCTTTCCTGCACGCCGAAAAACTCCGAAATATTGCGCGCCAGCAGGCTCACCAGGCAGCGATAGAATTCGTCGTAAGCCGGACGCAACTGATGCCCCAGGCTCTGCAGTTTTTCGCGCTCGGTGCTGCGCACCCATACGCTGGTTTGCCTATTGCTGTCGAAGCCCGTGGTCAGATCCAGCCCCAGATGCTCAAGCTCCGGCTTGTAATCGACAACACGTAGCAGATCGAAGTGGATATCGAACTGGTCTGCACGAACCTCGTTGATCAACACCGCAACTTGCCCCAACGGCAGTGAGTCGGCACCACGCAATCGCGGTTCGGGGATCCGGATGCCGTAATCGATAAAGAACTGACTACGAAAACGCTCGCATAATTGAGCCGCGCGCAGTTCCTCGACGCGGGCGCTTGGCACCAGCAGCATCAAGGCGACGGTTTCGGTGGCCATGTCGTCGACGTTCTCGATCAAGCCCAATTCACTGTCGGCATCTCCCTCTTCACTCGCCAAAGGCGTGACGGTGGCAGTACCCGAAGTTTTCTTCCCCAGCCGGTAGCGAAAGTACAGCAACCCCACCAGCGCACTGGCGATGATCAGAAACACCGCGGCCGGGAACCCTGGCAGCATTGCCACACCGACGGCCAGCAGGGCAGTAATACCCAGCACAAAAGGATGCCCCAGCAGTTGGGTCATCATGTTGCGCCCCAGGTTGGCCTCGTCTCCGTTGACACGGGTCACGATGAAACCCGCACCGATGGCGATCAACAGCGCGGGAATCTGCGCCACCAGGCCATCACCGATTGTCAGCAACGTGTAGGTCGACAGCGCCTCGGACATGTCCATTCCCAGCTGCCCGACACCGATTGCGATCCCGCCGAGAAAGTTGACGAAAATGATGATGATCCCGGCGATCGCGTCCCCCTTGATGAACTTCATGGCGCCATCGAAGGATCCATACAACTGGCTTTCGCGCTCTAGCGTGCTGCGCCGCTCACGCGCCTCCTTGGCATCGATGACACCAGCCTTGAGATCGCCATCGATACT
This sequence comes from Pseudomonas sp. NPDC089392, assembly GCF_044749595.1. Taxonomy (NCBI): domain Bacteria; kingdom Pseudomonadati; phylum Pseudomonadota; class Gammaproteobacteria; order Pseudomonadales; family Pseudomonadaceae; genus Pseudomonas; species Pseudomonas sp. NPDC089392. The sequence goes on along the minus strand of NZ_JBIVIF010000011.1, from coordinate 87,327 downwards.
CATTTGCTTGCCCGGCATGCCATCGAGGGAGAACCGCGCCGCCACTTCCGCAACGCGCTCGGAACCCTTGGTAATGACGATGAACTGCACGATGGTGACGATCGCGAAGATCACGAAGCCCACCACCAGGCTGTCGCCGATCACAAACTCACCAAAAGACGCGATGATCTCTCCGGCATCGGCCTGCACCAGGATAAGCCGGCTGGTACTGATCGATAACGCCAGGCGGAACAATGTGGTGATCAACAACAGTGCGGGAAAGGTGGAAAAACTCAGGATCCGTTCGATGTAGAACGAGCCCATGAAAACCAGGATCGCAATGACGATGTTCAGACCGATCAGAAAATCCACCAGCGGCGTCGGCAATGGAATGATCAGCATGGCGATGATCATCACCATCAGCGTCAGGATCAGCAGCTCGGGTCGAGAAATGACATTGCGCAAGAATTTATCGAGCATGATAAGTACAGGCCTTGAAAACTAGGGGGTGCAGCGGGCCACCAACGCGGCATGCCGGCCAATGGCTTCGTGGGCAAACACCAGGTCGGCCAGGTGCGTGAATTGCTCAGCGATCCGCGCTAATGCCTCGTCATCGCCAAACAGCTCCAGCGGCAACGCCAGGCACATCAGTCGCAACACTTGCAGCAGTTGCGCGCGCTCGTGGTGAGCAATCAGTAACAATCGCTGCGCAAAAAGACCTGACAGCAACTGGTCGAGCTCGTCGGGAAACTGCAACAGCCCCAACAAGAACACCAACCAGTCCGGCTCGTTGGCGTTATGCCGGCAAACCAGCTCGTCTGCGAGCAACCCCCGGATGAACACGACATCGACCGAACGCAGCCGCTTGATATCACCCAGTTTTTTTAGCAACTGCCCAAACTCGTCGCGCGAACAACTGGGGTCCTGGGCATCGATGTCTGTCAGTAACGCAGCCTCGATGAACTCCAGGACCGAGCCTCGATGCTGATAGCCGTAGATGGCCACCCAGTCCTCATAGGACTCCACCGGGCCGCCTTCAAACTCCAGGAACGAACGATAGGTGTCACGCAGCAAGGCCGCGCGCAACGCCAGCGCCTTGCCGAACATCTTGGCTTTGAGTGCCGAATTGATACCGGCCTTCAGACGCTTGGGCGGCGACTGAACGAGCACCTGTTGCAGTAACGCCTCCAGACGCAGGCGAGTCGCCTCAGCCATGCCTTTTTCACGCAACAGTTCGCGCAGTACCAGCACCAGATCGCTGTCATCGGGGAACAGTCCCCGGGCCTGCGCCAGCAACCATTCGATGCTGCGCTCGGCAAGCTTGGCCAGCGACTGGATCTGCCGAGCCTTGGGAATCACATCTTCATCCAGGACCCGCTCGAAGCTTTCCGCCAAGCCTTCGAACTTGCTGCCGAAATCGCCTCTACGGCGAAACTGCGAACGCAGAGCAGCGGCCATCTCATCGCTGTTCTCGACAAATCGCTGGACGCTGGCTGCCGGAGTAGCATCGTCTTCTGGCGCTTCAGCAACCTTTGCCTGGGGCTCGCTACCTTGATGCGGGCGCGACATCTGCATGCGCAACGGCACTTGGCCAATAGCGGCCATATCAGCGTTCCAGCACGCGAAGCACCGCGCGGTCGGCCGGATCACGGGCCACGTCGCCGATCACCTGCGCACCAATCTGCATAGCGCCGGGTTCCAACGGGCTATCGAGCTCTTTAGGTTGAATCAGGAACACCCGGACCGTATTGGATTGACGGGTCTGCCGATAGCTGAACACCCGCCCCAGATAAGGAATATGCCCCAGCACCGGGATACGCTTGATCACTTCCCCACTCTCGTCACGGGTGAAGCCTCCTACCAGCAGGCCTTTACCCCGCGGCACCCGAGCCACAGTACTGATGCGCGTTCGGCCAACCGTCGGCAGCGCGTCGGTCCCTGACGACTGATCGTTGGCCGACTCGACCACACTGCCGTCCTCGATGTTGAGTACCATCTCGACTTCTCCGGATGCTGAAATCCGTGGCAAGACGCTGACCAAGGTGCCGTAAGTGACGTGTTCAAGTTCAACACTGCGCTCACCGATCAGTCGCGCATAGAACGTACGGTTATTGTCGAAAATCGCCGGAACGTTTTCTTGAGTCAGCACGACCGGCCGCGATACCACCCGTGCGCGGTTGTCGGTTTCCAGCGCTGCAATGGCAGCCATGAACGAAGAGCTGTCCAGTGTGCTCAGCGAGCCGCCATTGAGCGATGCCGTCACCTTCGAGCCAACCTTGAATGACCCCTTCCAGTCGACCCCCAACTCATTGAGATCATCTTTATGCAGATCGATGATCCACAGGGAGAGCTCGACATGACGCTTTGGCTCATCGAGCGCAGCGACCAGGTTCTCAATGAAATGCACTTGCTCCGGGAGCCCCTTGACCAACAGGCTATTGGTATCGGGATAGGCCACTACGCGGATATTGCCTGCTGCCAGATCGCGAGCGATGATCCGCGGCGCCGTGTTGTCGGTAGATGACGACTCGGGGGCACCCAGCTCCTCCAGTGGAAAGCCCGGCATGCCACCCTGACGCCCCTCACCTCCCTTGTTGATCACCGCGTCGACACCACGGCTTTCACTCTTGAGCAAAGTCTCGATGGCCGTCGCAATGCCGGGTACCGTGATGCTTTGGTCGCGCAACTCGTACATGCGATCTGCAACGAAGGTATTGCGCAGATTGATAACGCCAATGCGCTGCTGGCCCAGTTGCAAGCCGGCACTTTGGTTGTCCATGAACTGCGCGGCCTGTGCCACCAGGTCGACATAGATTGGCGGGCCAGAAATGTAAAAGGTCCGCAAGCCATCGTGACGCAAAGGGTATCGGGCATCGCGCAAACCGGAGCTGCGCAGGAAGGCATCCAGCTTCTGGACAGTGATGGTATTCAGCGAGATAACGGCGCTCTTCGCCTCGGCCGCCTCATAGACATACAACGTCTGACCATCGCTGTACCAGATCAGCGCCATTTGCCGAACAACACGCTCCAGCGTCTGCTGCGGTGCGACCATCGAAAAATCGCCACTGATGGTGCGCCGAGCGGCTGCTTTGCTGAGAATGACCGGCTTGTCCAAAGACGCTGACAGTGCATCAAAGAACGTACGCAGGCCCTCCTGACGCGCCACATAGCCTTCTCCAGCACGTACAGCGGCAACCGATGAAGCCATCGGCAACACACAACAAAGCGCCAGCATGACCGCTCGCGGACAAATACTTTTAACCATCATGGGTTCATTCGCTCGAAAGGCGGGTTATATCAATCAAACTACTCGGCGCAACTCCGACCAGCTCCCGAATCTCTTTGGAAAAATGCGAGGAGGAGGCAAAACCAAACTCCAAGGCAACGTCTGTCAGGGACGCAGCACCTTCAGCCATGCTCAGAAGTGCTCGGGCCGTACGCCACCCACGCAACTCGGACTTGGCTGCACCACCCAGCGCTTGACGGCAAAGCCTTCGGAAGTGCGAGACCGATACGCCATACCGACCAGCAAGGTCCTGGAGCTTTTCGCTAGCCGAACCTTGCGCCAACAAAAAGCCGAGCAGGTGATAACTCTCACTACTGCGCAAATGACAGGCAAACGCTCGATAGGCCACATCACCTTGCAACGCAAGGGTGAGATACCAGGACTCCAGTCCTGGGGCCGCTCGCCCCTGACTACGACCTTCGCTCAGTACCGCCCAGGGCTCGCTTCGAGCAGGTCGCGCCCCAGCCACGCCCCCCTGATCGATAAAGAACTGCAATTTGAAAAGACTCATTTGCGACAAAGGGAGCACCCAGGCACTGCCACTGAGCACTTGCAACCCCGGACGCAAAACCATCAAGCCCTGCCACTCAGGCGCCAGACACAACAAGCCCGAATTCTCGCGATGCGCCAGGCACAAAATGTCAGGACCATTGCGAATACGAAGAACTTGCTCACCCGACTTCCCAAGGGCACACCAATGCCTCAGGGTTACCGCTGAGTCCGGTCTTTCGCCCGCTCCCACATCAGCCACCACCATCACAATCACCCGGAATACATTCCCGGCCACTATGAAGAAGACCCAACGAACAATCTTGATGAGAAACTGATCGCAATCGCCAATACGATGGGCATGAGCGCACAACAAAGAAGGTCGCCGCACGGGAAGCGTTGAATGCGGCCTGCGCCAGGATGAAGCGCCGGGCGTTGTGTCGGGAGGGGAATGCGCAGTGACGGTGCAGGCGTCAGTGAACGCCTGTGGGGGCCCTTTCGCGGTCGAGGTAGGAGCGGGCTTGCCCCGCGAAAGGGCCCACACTGGAACAGGAGGGTAAAATCAGTGGCGCAGGAGCTTGCGCAGTGGCACACCTTCTTTCATCACAGGCGACTTGATGACGATGTAGCTGAAGTACTTGGCAATGCCGATGTTACGGTCCAGCAATTCTTCGATCACCTCCTGGTAATGCTGGATGCTGCGGGTCATGAAGCGCACCAGGTAGTCATAGCCACCACTGATCAAGTGGCACTCGAGCACTTCATCCACCAGGCGGATATTGGACTCGAACTTGGCGAAGTCTTCACGCTTGTGGTCACTGAGCGAAACCTCGGTGAACACGCTCACCGACTCGGTGATCTTGGCCAGGTTCAGGTGGGCCTTGTAGCTGGAGATGAACCCGGCCGCCTCCAGCCGCTTGACCCGCTGCAAACAAGGGCTGGCCGACAGCCCCACAGCATCGGCCAGGCTGACGTTGGTCATGCGCCCGTCTTTCTGCAATTCCACCAGGATATTGATATCGATCCGGTCCAGCTTCAGCATTCCTTCCATGCCACGCCTCTTCGTTACTGCCAGGAGTAGAGCAATCTTCTAGCAAAATCAGCGCCGTAATGAGACCTGATGCTGGCGCACCAAGTCGGCCATGCTGCTGATGCAGACATCGGCGGTACATGGCTGGCGATGCTCCAGGCGGGCGCGGCGGATCAGGCACAGGCCGGCCGAGGCAGGTGCCTGGGCGGGCTCACGCGACAACAACAAGGCTTCACCAGGCTCGACGCCCAGATCGCGCAGCCAGTGCGCCTGGTCCAACGGGTGCGCCGCAGAAGACAGCAAGTCATCCGGCTCCAGCCCCAGGCGCTCGCACAACTGCCCCCGGTCCTCGACGTTGCGGTCGACCAGCACCAACAGGCGGTAGAACTTGCGCAGGTACAACATGGCCCCCGGCGCATCCTCGAACAGCGGCCAGTGCGGTACCGAGCGGGCGAACGTCAGGCTCTCCTCCCAACTGGCCTTGCACCCCAGCCGCTCGGCGATTTGCCGGTGGGCAAAACACAGCATGCCGCTGAAGCCCAGCTCATCGAAGCGCGGCCGCAAAGCACGCATCACCGCCTTGTAGTCGGCCAGCAATGCGGCACGCTCGGGCACCTGGCGACGGCCCTCGAACAATGGCTGCAAGGCCGCCCATACACCGGAGTCCCGGTCCACCAGCACCTCATCGCAATCGATCAGCAACACGCGGTAGTCAGTCAGGCCCATGACGATCGTAAACCTCCTGTGCAACGGTCATCGAAACAAGCGCCCCGTGCCGGCAATGCCAAGCGCGGCACAGGGCTCTCGGTTCATTTTTCGATCAAGACGCATGCCAACGCTGTGTCGAGAATGCCCAAGGCCTCGTCAACCTGTGCTTCGGTTGTAACCAAAGGTGCCAGGAAGCGCACTACATTGCGGTGCACGCCACATTTGATCACCAGCAAGCCGCCGGCACGGGCGCGGTCGATGACTTGCTGGGTAACCTCCGCATCGGGGCTGGCCTGTGCATCATCCTTGACCAGTTCCATGGCGACCATGAAGCCTGTGGCGCGCACATCACCGATCTGCGGGTAACGCGCCTGCAAGGCCAGCAGGCCATCACGCAAACGCTCGCCCAGCTGCTGCCCACGCTCTACCAGCCCGTCGCGGGCATAGGTGTCGATTACCGCCAACGCCGCGGCGCAGGCCAAGGCATTGCCGCCGTAGGTGCCACCCAGGCCGCCCGGCAGCGGCGCATCCATGATCTGCGCACGCCCCACCACGCCGGACAGCGGCAGGCCACCGGCAAGGCTCTTGGCCACAGTGACCAGGTCGGGCTGGATGCCGGAATGCTGGAAGCCGAACATCTTGCCAGTGCGGCCAAAGCCGGTCTGGATCTCGTCGCAGATCAGCACAATGCCGTGCTGCTCGGTGAGCGCACGCAAGGCTTGCATGAATTCGGCCGGCGCGGCGAGGAAGCCGCCATCGCCCTGCACCGGTTCGATGATGATGGCCGCCACCCGCTCTGCGGCAACTTGTGTGGCAAACAACTCGTGCAGCGCCGCCAGCGCCATTTCGGTGCTCACGCCACGGTAGGCATCAGGATAGGGCGTGTGGAACACTTCGGGTGCAAACGGCCCGAAGTTCTGTTTGTAGGGCTGGCTCATGCCGGTCAGGGTCGTACCCAGCAGGGTGCGACCATGAAAACCACCGCGAAACGCGATCACCGCCGAGCGCTTGGTGTGGGCGCGAGCGATCTTGATGGCGTTCTCGACAGCTTCGGCGCCGGAAGTAAAGAACACCGCCTTGTGCGCCTGCTCACCACCGATCAAGCTCGACAGGCGCTTGGCCAGCTCGATGTAAGGCTGGTAGGCCACCACCTGGAAGCACGCGTGGGAAATACGCGCCAGTTGCGCCTGCACGGCAGCGACCACGTCGGGGTGGTTGTGGCCGATGTTGAGCACACCGATACCCCCTACGAAATCCAGGTAGCGCCTGCCATCCACGTCCCACAGCTCGGCGCCCTGGGCTCGTTCGATCACCACCGGGTGCGCGGTCACGATACCGCGGGGCACGTACTGGTCACGTTGATGCAACAGATGCGGGGCTTCGTCTACTTTACTGTTCATGGCATTTCCCATAGAGGTGCCGAGCGATCGGCAAGTGGCTGCGATGCCATTCAGGTTAAAGGCTCGCCAAAGCCGACTTAGCCGAACTTGCCTGCCGAGAAACCCGGATCGACTGTTTTCACCCCTGCAAACGGCAGATTCCATCAGCACTTGATGGCGCCGCTGAATCTGCTGGCCACCCCGCGATTGCAAAGGGCCCGCACCACCTTGCGGGGTGCTTTCGACAGATCGTGCTTGCGCGCTCAGGCATGATGAACGCCACCCCTCAAGCCAATCAGGAGCGTTACATGGCCCTGCTCTACAAAGCCGACCCGGTGCGCGGCGAACACTGGAAAGCGCTGTTTGCCGAACACGCGCCGGACATCGAGTTCCGCGTCTGGCCCGACATCGGCAACCCCGAAGACATCGACTACCTCGCCGCCTGGCTGGCACCGGACGACCTCGAACAGACCTTGCCCAACCTCAAGGTGCTGTTCGCCCTGTCGGCCGGTGTCGATCAACTGGACCTGGGCCGCCTCCCCGCCTCACTGCCGGTGGTGCGCCTGCTTGACCCTGGCATCAGCCAGGGCATGAGCGAGTACGCCTGCTTTGCGGTCCTGGCGCTGCACCGCGACATGCTGCGCTACCGGCAGCAGCAACTGGCCGGGCAATGGCAGGCCCAGCGCCTGGTACCGGCGGCAAAACGGCGGATCGGGGTGATGGGGTTGGGGCGCCAGGCGCAGCAGATTCTGTCGAGCCTCAAACCCTTCGGTTTCGCCCTGTCCGGCTGGGCGCGCAGCCAGCACCGGATCGAAGGTGTCACCTGCCATGCCGGCACCGCGCAGTTGCCCGCCTTCCTCGCCCAGTGCGACATCCTGCTGTGTGCGCTGCCCCTGACCGAGCACACTAGCGGCATTCTGAACCGTGAACTGTTCGAGCACCTGCCCCCAGGGGCGGCGCTGATCAACATGGGCCGTGGCGGCCACCTGGTGGAGCAGGACCTGATCGACGCGCTGGACAGCGGCCAGCTCAGTGCCGCCGTGCTGGATGTGCTGCAACAGGAGCCGGCAAGCCCGCAGCACCCGTTCTGGAAACACCCGAACATTCTGCTGACCCCGCACATCGCCGCCATGACCCAGCCTGAAAGTGCCTTCCCCAGCCTGCTGGAGAACATCCGGCGCTTTGAGCGAGGCGAAGCGATGCAGGGGCAAGTCGACCTGCGCCAGGGCTATTGAGCCACGCCGGGCGACGCCTGGGCTGGCACGCCCGGCGTCGCCTGAAGCGCTGGGCGTCAGAGCCCGCCCACGTGGAACGCCTTGACCTCAAGGTATTCATCCAGCCCCAGGCTGGCCCCTTCGCGCCCCAGCCCAGACTGTTTGATACCCCCGAACGGCGCCACCTCCATGGAGATGATGCCGGTGTTCAAACCGACCATGCCAAACTCCAGCGCCTCACCAAAGCGCCAGGCGCGGCAGAGGTTCTGCGTGAAATAGTAGGCACCCAGCCCATAGGGCGTGGCATTGGCCAGGGCAAGGGCCTCGGCTTCATCACTGAAGCGCATCAATGGCGCGACCGGGCCAAAGGTTTCTTCATTGGCCAGCAACATACCGGCATGGGTGTCGCCCAACACCGTCGGCTGCACGAACTGCTGGTCGGCCTGCACGCTGCCACCGCACAACAAGGTCGCACCCTGGCTCAAGGCATCGTCGATGTGACGCGCGACTTTATCGACCGCCGCCGCGTTGATCAGCGGGCCAATGGTCACCCCGTCCTGCAGGCCATTGCCGACCTGGAGCTTGCCCACCTCCTCCACCAGGCGTTGGGCAAAACGCGGGTAGATGCCGTTCTGCACCAGAATGCGGTTCGCGCATACGCAGGTTTGCCCGGCATTGCGGAACTTGCTTTGCATCACCCCCGCCACCGCCTGCTCCAGGTCGGCATCATCAAACACGATGAACGGGGCGTTACCCCCCAGCTCCAGGCTCAGGCGCTTGATGTGCTCGGCGCTCTGGCGCATCAGCAGGCGGCCAACTGCCGTGGAGCCGGTAAAGGAAATTTTGCGCACGGCAGGGCTTTCGGTCAGCGCCTGGCCAATCCCGAGGGGCATGCCGGTCACCACGCTGAACACTCCGGGCGGGATGCCGACCCGCTCGGCCAGCACCGCCAGCGCCAGCGCCGACAACGGCGTGAGGTCGGATGGCTTGACGATGATCGGGCAGCCCGCCGCCAGTGCCGGTGCACACTTGCGGGTGATCATGGCGTTGGGGAAGTTCCACGGGGTGATCGCGGCGCACACACCCACAGGCTGCTTGATGGTCATCACCCGGCGGTCGTCGCTGGGGGCTGGCAGGGTCTGGCCGTAGGCGCGCCGGGCTTCCTCGGCAAACCATTTGACGAAACTGGCGCCGTAGCGCACTTCGCCCTTGGCTTCATGCAGCGGCTTGCCCTGCTCGCGGGTCATGATCAAGGCCAGGTCATCGAGGTTGTCGAGCATGGCCTGGTACCAACGCTCCAGCAGTAGCGCACGCTCCGCGGCCGGCAGCGCTCGCCAGGCCGGCCAGGCACGTTCGGCGCCAGCGATGGCGCGCTGGGTTTCGCTGGCCTGCAGGGCCGGGACATGGGCCAGGCATTCACCTGTGGCAGGGTCCAGAATCGCCAGGGTTGCGCCGTCGTCGGCGCTGATCCATTGGCCATCGACGTAGGCGCGCTGCACCAGCAGGCTAGGGTCTTTCAGTTGGGCTTTCAGCATGATCGAGTCCTGTTCCGAGACACTAGCCAGTCTATGCAGGTGCCCTGGAACAGGATGCTGAAAGCGCGATGGCAGCAGCCGCAGATGCTGAAATTCGCGCCCGCACGGCAGGCTCTACTGCCTCAGCGAGCCCAGCAGTTTTTGCAGAAACTGCTCACCGGCCTCCAGTTGGCTGACCTCGATGAACTCGTCCGGTTTGTGGGCCTGCTCGATCGAGCCGGGCCCACAGACCACCACCGGCACGTCCAGGCGGCTGGCGAACAACCCGCCTTCGGTACCGAACGATACCTTGATGTGCCGGGTGTCCGCCGGCGCAAAACTGTGCAGCAAGCGCACGGCTTCAACACTGGGGTGGGTATCCAGCCCTGGGTACTCGTTCATCACCTCGATATCGATCGCAGCCGCTGCCGAAAGCTGTTTCGCTTCGTGCACCAGCGCCTCGGCCCGCTCGCGCAACTCGCCCAGCAACTGCTCGGGGTCGTCAGCGGGCAGGTTGCGGAACTCGAACTCCAGGGTGCAGCGGTTGGGCACGATGTTCAGTGCCTTGCCGCCGTCGATACGGCCGATGTGCACGGTGCTGTAGGGCACGTCGTAATCGTCATCGCGCGCCCCATGCTGCTGGATACGCCGCTGGCTGTCGCGCAGCACCGACATGAAATCACTGGCCAGGTGAATGGCGTTGACCGCCTGCGGGGCCAGCGACGAATGGGCTTCCTGACCGTGACAACACACCTGGTACGAGCTTTTGCCCTTGTGGCCGACAGCAAACTGCATTTGCGTGGGCTCGCCCACCACGCACAGAAACGGGCGCAGCGGTGCCAGGTCGAGCACATCCAGCAAGCGTCGCACACCTACACAGCCAATTTCTTCATCATGTGACAACGCCAGTTGCAACGGGCGGGCCAAAGGCTGCTGCGCAGCCTCGATCAGGGCGTCAATCGCCAACGCGATAAAACCCTTCATGTCGCAGGTGCCGCGGCCGTACACGCGCCCGTCCCGCACCGTGGCCTCGAACGCTGGCAGCGTCCAGGCCTGCCCAGCGGCAGGCACCACGTCGGTGTGCCCGGACAACACCACCCCGGGCAAGTCACGGGGGCCGGTGCTGGCGAACAGGTTGGCCTTGCGACCGCTTTCGTCCTTGACGATCAACGACTCGATGCCATGGCTGGCCAGCAGATCACGCACGTAGTCGATCAGCGCCAGGTTCGATTCGCTGGACACCGTGTCGAAGGCCACCAGCCGCTTGAGAATATCCAGTACACGCATTTTCATCGGGCATTACTCCCCGTCTTGAGGACCATGGGCTCGCCCTGCTGCAACGCAGCGGGCGGCGCAAACCTGCGCACATCGAAGGGTGCCACGTGGGTGCTGGTTTGCCCGGTGCTCATCCACTCGGCCATCACCTCCCCTACCCCTGGGCCCAGCTGGAAGCCGTGCCCGCAGAAGCCAAAGGCATAGAACAGACCGTCCACCTTGCTGCTGGCGCTGATCACCGGCAGGGAGTCGGGGGTGTAGCTTTCGATGCCGCTCCACACCCGGATGATGTTCAGGTTCGCGGCGCCCGGCAGCAGGCGCTGCATCTGCTCGATCTGGTTGAGGGTGCTGCGCGGCTCGACCTGGACGCGCCGGGTGAGCATGTCCGGGCGGCTGCGGTAACCGCCGCCGATCACGATGTTGCCGCGGGCGATCTGGCGGAAGTAGATCACCTCTTCGGGAATTTTGGTGAACACGCCGATTACCGTCGGCAACGCATAGGGCACAGGCTCGGTGACCGCCATCTGCGGGCCGTGGGTTTCCAGCGGCACCGGCTCGCCAAACTGTTCGGACAGCTTCGAGCCCCAGGCACCCGCGGTGATCAGCAACTGTTCGGCGATGAACACCTGGCCGTCGACGGTGGTGACATGAAACTCGCCGCCAATCTTCTGCACATCACGCACCTCGGTGCGCTCCTCCACCCGCGCCCCAGCCCGCACCGCCGCACGGGCGAACGCGGGGGCGGCCAGGCGTGGGTTGGCATGGCCATCGTGCGGGGCGTAGGAGCCGGCCTTCACCTCGGGCCCCAGGAACGAAAAGCGCTGGTGCAGGGCCTTGCCGGTGATCACCTCAAGGTCCAGGGCACGGGCTTCGGGGGCCGCAGCATAGGCGCGCAGTTCATCGATATGCGCCTCGTCGTAGCACACCCGCATATGGCCGCTGGGCAGGAATTCCAGGTCTTCGCCAATCAGCGCTGGCAAGCGTTTCCACAAAGCCCAGGAGCGGTTGGCCAGGTCGAGCTGGCACAGCGCGCGCCCCTGCCGCCGAACATTGCCGAAGTTCACGCCGCTGGCATACTGGCCGATCTGGTCACGCTCCAGCAGCGTCACCGAGCGCCCCCGCTGGCGTAGGAAAAACGCGGACGCAGCACCCATGAAGCCCCCGCCCACGATCAACACATCGCTTTTGTGCGCCTTCATGAAGACACCTCGTGTTTATGCATCGACAAGGGTTTGACCGGTGCCTGGCCGCGCTGGCGGCCTACCGCCTGCACCGGCACCCCGGCCTCGGCAGCGATCACCTGCGCACCCGCCTGCGAGCAATAGCGGCCCTGGCAGCGGCCCATGCCGACGCGGCTGAACGCCTTGGCCCGGTTCACTTCGCAGGCGCCCTTCTCGCGCACCACCGCACGCAGCTCGCCGGCACTGATCATTTCGCAGCGGCAGACAATGGCCTCGTCCGGCAAGGCCTGGGCCTGGGCGGCCGGCCACGGAAACGCCTCGCACAGCCCCACGCGAAACTGCTCCATCATCGCCAGCGACTGCCGGCACACCTGCTGCTCATCGTTCGACACCGGTTGCTGCAAATCCTGCAGCAGCGCCAACGCCGCCAGCCGGCCGGCCTGCTCGGCGGCGTCGGCGCCGCGCACGCGGGCGCCATCGCCTGCGGCGTACACGCCCTGGACCGAAGTGCGGCCATCTTCATCAACCGCCAGCAGCCACTGCCCCGACACCTCATCGAACTGCATGCGGCAACCGGCCAGGTCGGCGAGTTGGGTTTCCGGACGCAGGTGATACCCCAAGGCAAGTGCATCACAAGCCATGTGTTGTGGCTTGCCATCGGCGCTGTTGAACCGCACGCCGCTGACGCCCTGCTGGCCATCCCCCAGAATTTCCAGCGGCTGAACCCCCAGGTGCACCGGCACCTTGGCCCGGTACAAGCGGGCCAGCAGCTTCATGCCTTCGAGCAATACGGCGGGCCGGGCAAGCAGTTTTGGCAGGGCCTTGATACGCTTGAGCAACGGCGAGGTGTCCAGCACCGCCGCCACCTGCGCGCCGGCCTTGAGGTACTGGCTGGCGACCAGGTACAACAACGGCCCGCTGCCCATGAACACCACATTGTGGCCAATCGACACCGACTGCGCCTTCAGGGCGATCTGTGCGCCACCCAGGCTGTAGGTGCCCGGCAGGTGCCAACCCAGCAGCGGCATCAGCCGGTCGGTGGCACCGGTGCACAGGATCAGCGCGTCATACTCGACCAGCGAATGCCGGCCTTGGCTGACGCAGTACAACTGCCCCGGGGTCAGGTTCCAGACCAAGGTGTCGGGGCGGTAGTCGATCTGCCCGCGCAGCCGGTCGAAGCACTGGTGCAGGGCTTTGGCCTTGTCGGCCTCGGTGCCATACAAGGCACGGTAGTCACGCCTGAAACCCTCCGGCTGGCGGCGGTAGATCTGCCCGCCATCCCGGCGGTTTTCGTCGATCACCACCGGCTTGATACCGGCATCGAGCAAGGTTTGTGCACAGCGTGTACCGGCTGGCCCCGCACCCACGATGACTACCCGCGCAGTGGCCATATTGCCTCCGGTTGTTGGGTGAGGATATCCAGCCCTTCGCGCACTTCGTTGGAGCAGGCGCGCAGTCGCTCGCCACTGCGGGTCCATACCCAGCAATCCTGGCAGGCGCCCATCAGGCAAAAGCCCGCGCGGCGCCCGGAATCGAACTCCGATTCGCGCAGCGACGCACCCTGCGTCAACAACGCGACCATCAGCGTGTCGCCCTGCAGCGCTTCGATGGGCGCGCCATCTACCATCAGCCGGACCGTGGCGCGCTCCCGCTCGCCCAACCTTGCAAACCGCGCTCTCATGCCAACGCCCTCACGCCCATAGCCTCCGGTTGCGTACGTGCCCCGCTCAGCTCGGCAACGTCGCGATGACAAAGCAATTCACTGCCGTCAGCCAGCGTGCGCGGGCTGGGGGCAGTCTTGTTGCACACGCCTTCTATGCGCTGCGGGCAACGGTTGAGGAAGCTGCACAGCTCGCCGGTGTTTTCCACCGGGCTGATGGCAGGCAGCTCGCCACACGTGATGCCGCAGTGCTCCAGCCAGCCCTGGCGCAATTCGGGCACCGAATGCACCAGCAAGTTGGTGTAGGGGTGCAGCGGCGCCGTACTGAACGCTTCACGGCTGCCTTGCTGGACCTTGTGGCCGCTGTACATCACCACGATGTCGTCGCACAGCGCCCGCACGGTAGAGATGTCATGGCTGATGAACAGGTACGACACCCCCAGCTCGCGGCGCAAGTCGCCCAGCAGTTCGAGGATCGCGGCGCCAACCACGGTGTCCAGCGCCGACGTCACTTCATCGCACAGGATCAGGTCCGGCTTGGCGGCCAGCGCCCGGGCCAGGTTGATCCGCTGCTTCTGCCCGCCGGACAACCCGCTGGGGCGGCGCTTGGCGATGCTGCGTGGCAGGCGTACCAGGTCGAGCAGTTCATCCACGCGCTGGTCCAGTTGCGCGCCTTTGAGGCCAAAGTACATTTTCAGCGGTCGAGACAGGATGGTGTGGATGCTGTGCATGGGGTTGAGCGCCGTGTCGGCGTTCTGGAACACCATCTGGATGCGCCGGAACTGGTCGGCACTGCGCTCGGCCAGGCTGCCTGGCAGCACGGCGTCGGCAAAGGTCAGGCTGCCGCGGGCTGGCGTCAGCAACCCGGCCACCACCCGCGCCAAGGTCGACTTGCCCGAACCTGACTCACCAATCACGCCAATGGCCTGGCCACGGCGCACGGTCAGGTCGATGTCTTCCAATACGCGGATCATCGGCATGCCGTTGAGGTTTTTCTTGCCGTAGCCGGCCGTCATACCTTTGATCGACAGCAACACGTCATCCTGGGCCACCTCACTGCTGGGCGCCAGGGTCTCATCCGGCCGCGCCGCGGCCAGCAAGCTGCGGGTATAGTCCTGCGAGGGGCCACTGAGCAATGCCCGGGTGCTGCTGTGCTCAACCACCTTGCCGCCATTGAGCACCACAATGTGATCGGCCATCTGCGCCACCACGGCCAGGTCGTGGGACACGTACACCGCCGTGGCGCCGCGTTCGTGCACCACGCGCTTGAAGGCGCGCAGCACGTCGATCTGGGTGGTCACGTCCAGGGCCGTAGTGGGTTCATCCAGCACCACCAGCAGCGGGTCGCTGATCAACGCCATCGCGGCCATGATCCGCTGCAACTGCCCGCCGGACACCTGGTGCGGGTAGCGCTCGCCAATGCTTTGCGGGTTGGGTAACGCCAGGTCGCGGAACAGCCCGATGGCTTTGGCCTGCAGCTCACTGCGCGAACCCAGGCCATGGATGAGCGCGCCCTCGATCACCTGGTCGATCAGTTTCTTGGCCGGGTTGAACGCTGCGGCAGCGCTCTGCGCCACATACGCCACGCGGTGCCCGCGCAGGCTTTGCAGGGCGTGCTCGCTCAACCCCGACATGTCATGCTCGCCCACCTGCACCACGCCACCGGCCAGGCGGCAGCCCTTGCGGGCATAGCCCAGCAAAGCCAAGGCGATGGTGGTCTTGCCCGAGCCCGATTCGCCGATCAGCGCCAGCACCTCGCCCTTGGCCAGGGAAAAACTCACGCCTTTGACGATCTCGACCTCACCGCTTTCACCATCGGCCACCACGCGCAGGTTCTCGACACGAATCAAATCAGCCATCTCAGTGCCCCCCGGAGCAGCGGTTGCGCCGTAGCGAAATACGGTCGATGAACAGGTTCACCCCGATAGTCAGCGAGCCGATGGCCAGCGCCGGGATCACCAGCGCCGCCGCCCCCTGGCTCAGGCCACCGATGTTTTCCCGCACCAGCGAGCCCAGGTCGGCGTCGGGTGGCTGCACGCCAAGGCCGAGGAAGCTCATGCCGCTGAGCAGCAGCACGATGAAGCCAAAGCGCAAACCCAGGTCGGTCAGCACCGGGTTGAGCATGTTCGGCAGGATTTCCACGCAGGCCACGTACAACCGGCCTTCGCCACGGGTGCGAGCCACTTGCACGTACTCCAGCGCCTCGATGTTCACCGCCAGGCTGCGCGCGATACGGAACGCCCCCGGGGTGAAGCTGAGTACTGCCGTGCAAATCAACAAGCTGACCGACGAGCCGAACGCCGACACCATGATCAGCGCCAGCATCTTGCTGGGGATCGAGATCAGCGCATCCATCAGGCGGCTTAGGGTTTCATCCAGCCACTTGGGCGCGACCACCGACAGCAGCGCACACAAGCAGCCCAAACCGCTGGCCAGTAACGCCGACACCAGGGCCAGGCCGACCGTGAAGCGTGCCCCCACCAGCACCCGGCTGAACATGTCGCGGCCCAGGTAGTCGGTGCCGAACGGGTGCGCCAGGCCGATCGCGTCGAAGATGCTGTCGGACACCACCTCCCCCACCGGGTGGGGCGCCAGCCAAGGCCCGAACAGTGCCACCAGCAACCACAGCAGGCACATCGTGCCACCCAGCCAGCCCAGCCAGGAGGACGCCCTGGCCCGCTTGCGCGCCGGGGCCACGGCAGTGACCGGCAGCGATTTCACACTGAGATCGTTCATTGGTTTCGCAGCCTCGGGTTGGAAAGAATCGCGCACAGGTCGGCGAGCAGCACCAGGCTCAGGTAAGCGGTGCAGAACAGCATGGTGCACGCCTGCACCAGCGCCATGTCGCGGTTGGTCACGGCATCGACCATCAGGCTGGCGATGCCGGGGTAGTTGAAGATGGTCTCGACGATCACTACGCCACCCAGCAAGTACGAAAGGCTCAAGGCAATGGCGTTGGCGATCGGGCCAATGGCATTGGGCAGCGCGTGGCGCAACACGATGCGCACCGGGCCCACGCCTTTGAGCCTGGCCATTTCCACGTACGGGCTGTCGAGCTGGTCGATCACGGCGGCGCGGGTCATGCGGGCCATCTGCGCAACGATCACGAAACACAGGGTCATCACCGGCAGCGCGTAGGTCCGCAAGAACTGCCAGGGCGAGCTGATTTCGCTGGCATAGGACAATGCCGAAAGCCACCCCAGGTTGACCGCAAACACCAGCACCGCCAGCGTCGCCACCAAAAACTCCGGCACCGCCACCAGTGCCAGGGTGATGAAGCTCAGGGCGCTGTCGATACGCCCGCCCCGCCCCATCGCCGAGCCGATGCCCAGCAACAGTGCCAGCGGCACCGACACCAGCGCCGTGACAGTAGCCAGCATCAGGGTGTTGGGTACACGCCCGGCCATCAGCTCGCTGACCGGCATGGCGCTGGACACCGACATCCCCAGATCGCCGCCCAGCAGGCTGGTCAACCAGTGCAGGTAACGCACCACACCCGGCTGGTCCAGCCCCATCTTCAGGCGCAGTGCAGCCACCTGCTCGGGCGTTGCGAACTGGCCCAGCGCCTGCTGGGCCGCGTCACCGGGAAGTACGGCCGTGATGGCGAACACCACCACGGACACGATCAACAACGTCACGACGGCAGCGCCCAGGCGCTTGCCAATCAGCCAAAGCGTGTTGCTATTCATGGTCTTGCTCCCGCATCAGTACACCACTGCAATCACGCGTCCAGCCAGACCTGCTCACTGAACATGTAACCCATGAAGCCACCCAGCGGGTTGCTGCTGTAGCCTTTGATGCGTTGGTCGACGCCGTCGATGTTGCTGATGAACACAGGGATGCCGATGCCACAGTTTTCACTGACCAGGGTTTGCATGTCGGCGTACATCTTGCCGCGCTTGGCATCATCGGTTTCGCCACGGGCCAGCATCAGCAGCTGGTCGAACTGGTCGTTTTTCCAGCTGGACTCGTTCCACGGCGCGCTGGACTGGAAGAACTGCGAGAAGATCACGTCGGCGTTGGGGCGCGGGTTGATGTTGCCGAAGCTCAAGGGGTGCTTCATCCAGTGGTTGGACCAGTAGCCGTCACTGGGCAAGCGATTGACGTTCAGGTTCAAGCCTGCCGCCTTGGCCGACTGCTGCAACAGCACCGCGATATCTGCCGAACCCGTGGCGGCCGGCGAGCACACCAGCGGCATCTTGATGTTTTCCATGCCGGCTTTTTTCAGCAGGAACCTGGCCTTTTCCGGGTCGTAGGCGCGTTGTGGCAGGTCGGCATTGTGATAACGCGAGCCCGGGGCAATCGGGTGGTCATTGCCGACTACCGCGTAACCGCGGAACACGGCAGATTTGACCTGCTCACGGTCCAGCAGGTACTTCATGGCCTCGGTGAAGTCGCGGTTCTGCCCCGGCATCTGGTCCTGGCGAATGATCAGGTCGGTGTAGTTGCCCGACGGTGCATCGACCACGCGGTGCCCGGCGCTGGCGGCAATGCGCTGGGTGGAGCGCGGGTTGACCTCGTTGATCAGGTGCACGTCGCCGGACAACAGCGCGTTGACCCGCGACGGCTCATCCGGGATGGCAATGAACTCGATCTCGTCCAGGTACGGCAGCCCAGGCTTCCAGTAGTTCGGGTTGCGCACACTGATCGAACGCACGCCCGGCTTGAATTCCTTGACCTTGAACGGCCCGGTGCCAATGCCAGCGTTGAAGTCGGTGGTACCGGCCGGCACGATCAGCAAGTGCGAAACCGCCAGGATCGACGGCAGCTCGGCATTCGGCGCACTCAGGGTGATCTGCACTTCGAGCGGGCCAGTGGCCTTGATATCGCTGACCTGCGCCATCAGCGGCATGACCTTGGAGCCGGTGGCCGGGTCTTTGTGACGGGTAAGCGAGAACACCACATCATCGGCGCTCAGGGACTTACCGTTGTGGAACGTGACATCCTTGCGCAGGGTGATGGTCCACACCGTGGCATCGCTGTTGTCGATGCGCTCGGCCAGCTCCAGTTGCGGCACCAGGTGGCGGTCGAAGCGGGTCAGGCCGTTGTAGAGCATGAAATGGCGTACGTAGTCGGTCGACAGTGCACCTTTGGCCGGGTCCAGGGTATCGGCGGTGGAGCTGGACATACCCGCCACGCGAATTCGCCCGCCGGGCTTGCCTTTGGCAGGCGTTGCCGATTCGTCGGCAAACACTTTGCCGGCCATACCAAACAGGCTACCGGCGCTGGCCGCAGCAACCCCGGCAACACCCAGCATGCGCAATGCATCGCGGCGCGACATGCCACGGTTGAGCCCTTCGAACACACGCAGGCTTTCCCCACCCGAGATCAGTTGCGGTTCGACTTTTTTGTCTGCCATATCGGTTCTACCTGTCGAAAATGAAATTGTCCGAGTTGCGCGGGTTCGGCCAGCGCATCCTTGAAACACAAACGACGACGGTGAAGCTAAAACGGGAGCCTGGCGTTACAGGCGTTGGTCCTGGTAGCGGTAATAGGCGCCTACCAGGGGCAGGAACCACGGTGTACCGAAGTGCCCAGGAACCGCTGGCCACTTGAGTGCCCGCCAGGGGTTGGCATGTGGCTGGCCATCCATGACATCGGCCATGACCTGGCCCATGTGCACCGACATCTGCACCCCATGGCCGCTGTAGCCCATGGAGTAGAAAATGCCGTCATGCTCACCTGCCCGTGGCAAGCGGTCCGAGGTCATGTCCACCAGACCGCCCCAGCAATAGTCGATGCGCACATTGGCGAGTTGCGGGAACAACTGGCCCATGGCGGCCTGCAGCACCTTGCCGCTTTTTGCATCCGAGCTGCTGTTGGACATGGCAAAACGTGCCCTGCCACCAAACAGCAAACGGTTGTCCGGGGTGACCCGGAAGTAGTTACCGATGACCCGGCTGGTGACATACGAGCGCTGCCGGGCGAACAGCTGCTCGATCAGCGCCTGCGGCAGCACCTCGGTGGTCACCACGAAACTGCCCACCGGCACGATGCGCCGGCGGTACCAGCCGGGCCCGCCGTGCTGGCAAGCGCCGGTTGCCAACAAGATCTGCCGCGCCTGAATCGTGCCTTTGGCAGTGTTGACCTGGTACCCGCCACGGCTGGCGCTCCAGCCCTTGACTGCAGCGCCCTCATACACGCGCGCGCCCTGGCGCACCGCCGCATCGGCCAGGCCGACACCAAAACGCCCCACATGCATCTGCACGCCATTGCGTTGCAGCAGGCCGCCATGAAACGCCGGGGAGTCCACTTCAGCCCGCACCTGGGCCGCACTCAGCAAATCGACGTCGGCATCCACCTCGCGCTGGATCAACTCGCAGGTACGGGCCATGCCTTCGTAGTGCTTTGCCTTGGCCGCCAGCTTGAGCTTGCCGTTGCGCACCAGGTCACAGGCGATGCCCTCGCGCTCTACCAGTGTCACCACACTCTGCACGGCGCTTTCATACGCCTTGTAGTACTCGCGGGCCTGCTCGACACCCAGGCTTGCGCGAAGCGCCGCGTAGTCCTGCGCCACACCGGTGTTGCACTGGCCACCATTGCGGCCAGAGGCCTCGCCAATCACCCTGCCGGCCTCCAGCACGACCACGTTGGCACCCTTCAGGGCCAATGAGCGCGCCGCCGACAGGCCGGTAAAACCACCGCCAACCACGACCACATCAGCGTTACCTTCGACAGCCCCCTGTTGTGCGCCAGTGAAGGCGGGAGCCGTGTCGAGCCAATAGGATTCACTGCGCATCTCATTCCCCGTTTGCCTGCTCATGCATGAGCCATTTGAAAGGTGCCAGCATCGGCGGCCCGGGTCGCCTTAAAGGCCGACCAGCCCGGCCAGGCCACCGATGTCCGGAATCTGCCGGTAGCCGAAGGAGTCGTTGGCCGGCACTTCATGGCCACGGGCGACGAAGGCTTTGTTCTTGATCTTCATGTCGTGGGCCGGGAACAGATCGTAGCGGAAGCTCGATGACACATGCAGGATGTCGTCCGGGCCACAGCCCAGGTTGTCGAGCATGAATTCGAAGGCGGCCAGGCGCGGCTTGTAGGCCTTGGCCTGCTCGGCGGTGAACACCTTGTGGAACGGTGCGCCCAGTTTGTCGACGTTGGACATGATCTGGCTGTCGCTGGCGTTGGAGAAAATCACCAGCGGGATCTTGTCGGCGATTTTCGACAGGCCTGCCGGTACATCGGCGTGCGGGCCCCAGGTCGGCACAGCGTCGTAGTAGAGCTGGCCTTCGCCACGGTACTCCACGTTCCAGCGCTTGCAGGTACGGGCCAGCGCGGTCTTGAGGATTTCGTCATAAGGCATCCAGTCGCCCTTCACCTGGTCCAAGCGATACGCCGAGAAATCCTTGACGAACTGGTCCATCTGTTCGGCCGGTACACGGTCGGCGAACAGCTCGCGCGTCATGGTGCCCATGTGGAAGTTGGTCAGCGTGCCGTAGCAGTCGAACGTAATGTATTTAGGTCGAAGAAAGCTCATGTTGTGCGGTCCTGAAGTTCGTTGAGGTCAAGGCATGACGAGCATTCGCTCCGGTCGGGAGCTGTGATTGCAACCCTGCAACACACATTCATTACACCACCGTGAAATCAGCAGATGGCGTTGAAAGCGCAGGCTGCTTGATAGAAACCACCGTTTTGCGGGGCGCTGTCAGCATTCTTTGCGGGGCGCTCCGAGGTTGGGCAAAGCCTTAAAACGTGCACGTTCATGGACCTTTTTCTTTCCCGTTGTCGCTGCCTGCGAGGCTTTGTGCCGCAGGGCCTGCTGGCAACCGCCGTAACGCAGCGCGGGCAACCCACATTCACCACACTCGGCGGCGAACGCGGCGTTGCCCGCGGTCTGTGCAGCTAGAATCTGCAAGATTTGCACCTCACTGGCCGTTGCCGGCCTGAAGGTGCAGCAGATTCTGCTTTTATGGCTGTATGTCGATCAGCACGCTCTTGAAGCGCAGGTTGGCCTCAAAGGCTTCACGCCCCAGGTCCTTGCCAATGCCTGAGCGTTTGTAGCCCCCGGTCGGCAGGATGTAGTCATTGCTGCGGCCGTAACGGTTGACCCAGACCGTGCCGGCTTCCAGGTTGCGCACCAGGCGCAGGGCGCGGTTGAGGTCGGCCGTGTGCACCCCGGCGGCCAGGCCATAGGTGTCGTGCCGGGCAAGTTCAAGGGCCTGGGCTTCGTCGTCGAATGCCTGCACCGTCAGCACGGGGCCGAAGATTTCTTCGCACACGGCCGGGCTCTGGCTATTGACGCCTGCCAGGATCGTCGGCTGGTAATACGCCCCGCCCATCCCTTCGAACAACCCGCCTCCGGCCAGTACCTCGGCGCCAGCGTCGCAGGCACGGCGCACGATGCCGTCGATTCGCCGGGCCTGCTGCTGGGAAATGATCGGCGCCAAGGTGGCGTGTGACGACCAGGTCGGGCCCGGCTGCAAGGCATTGAAATAGCCCTGCAGGTACTCAATGAACGGGGCCATGATCGAGCGCTGGATGATCAGCCGGGAGCCAGACACGCACACCTGGCCAGCATTGCCGGTGATGGCCAGGGCCACGGTGTGTGCGGTCTTGGCCAGGTCGGGTACATCGGCGAACACCAGTTGCGGGCTTTTGCCTCCCAGCTCCAGGGTCACGGGCTTGGGGCCGACCAGTGCACAGGTGGACATGATGCTAGCCCCCGTCGCCGTGGAGCCGGTAAAGGTGACTTTCGCCACCAGCGGGTGTCGGCACAAGGCATCGCCGGTTACCCGACCATCGCCCTGCACCACGTTGAAAATACCGGCCGGGATACCCGCCTGCACGGCCAGCTCGGCAAATCGCAGGCTGGAAAAAGGCGTGAGCTCGGATGGCTTGAGCACCACCGCGTTACCGGCCGCAAGGGCGGGGGCTACTTTCCACGAGGCCATGCTCAGTGGGAAATTCCAAGGGGCAACTGCAGCGACCACGCCATAAGGTTCGGCGATTTGCATGCCCAGGCGGTCGGTCTGGGTGGCCGCCACTTCCCCACCATGTTTGTCGGCCAGCTCAGCGAAGAAGCGGATGCCTTCCGCGACATAAGGAATGTCCCAGGCCAGCACATCCTTGTGCGGCCGCGTCGACCCCACCGCCTCTAGCGGCCCCAGCACCGCGCCGTCGGCTTCCACCAGGTCGGCCCAGCGGCGCATCGCCCGCGCCCGCTCACGCGGTGGCCGGCTGGCCCAGTCGCTGGTCTTGAACGCCTGCCAGGCATTGCTGACGGCTTCATCCACCCGCGCGGCATCGGCCAGTGGCAACGGGGCGTAAACCTGGCCATCGGAGGGGCGGCAAACCTCCATGCCTGGCTGCGCATCACGGTAAAGCCCGCCAATGAAGTGGGCGCTGCGCACAGCGATGAGACGGGGATCGAAGCTATCCATCAAGGACTCCAGGCGTATGGAAACAAGGCCTTCATGCTAGAAAAAAACGCCAAGCATTTGCTGCCGACGTTGCCCCGTGTTTAAGCAGTTACTGTGGCCTTGCCCCCCTGCCGCTTGTGCTTTCTACCGAATCGCGTCGCCCCCCTTGTCAGCCCGTTGCGTGGATGGGATACAGCGTGCAGAACCTCTGTGTTTCACCCTTCATCACAGGCCCTACGGGAGTGCTGCCATGCCGGTTTCATCACCTACTTCTTACGCCTATCGCCCGATGACTGCCGACGATGTGGCCAATGCCCATGCGTTGTCGCAAGCCCTGAAGTGGCCGCACCGCCTGGAAGACTGGGCCATGCTGCAACGGGTCGCGCAAGGCTTCGTGGCGCTGGACAACGGCAAGCTGATCGGCAGCGCCTTTGCCTGCCACCAGGGCGCTTTCAGCACCATCGGCCTGGTGATCGTCAGCGACGACTATCAAGGTAAAGGGATTGGCCGCAAGCTGATGGAGCTGGCGGTGGAGTGTGTGCCGCCGCGCACGGCCATCCTCAATGCCACGCCGGCTGGCGAGCCGTTGTACGCCAAGATGGGGTTCAAGACCTTCGGCACCGTCGAACAGCGCCAGGGCATCGTCCTGCCCGGCGAAGCACTTCCGGCAAACAGTGGTGAGCATTGCCGCGACCTGAACCAGGCCGATTCACCCCGGCTGGTTGCCCTGGCCACTGCGGGCAGCGCCCTGGAGCGCGGCGCCCTGCTCGACGACCTGCTGCCGGGCATCGAACGTGGCGTAGGCATAGAGCGTGACGGGCAGCTACAAGGGTTTGCCCTGCTGCGCCGCTTCGGCCGTGGCCTGTGCATTGGTCCCGTCATCGCCCAGGACAGCGCGCAAGCCCGGCAGTTGATTGCCACCCTGCTCAGTGACGTACCCGGCGCGTTCGTGCGCATCGACATTCCGACCACCTCGGGCTTGTCCACCTGGCTGGAAAGCGTGGGGCTGGCCAAGGTCGACAGCGTGACCCAGATGTCCCTCGGGCCCATTCCCCAAGCCTGCGGCGGCGTCAGCCAGTTCGCCCTGATTACCCAAGCCGTTGGCTGATTCATCTACAGGAGATCCCCCATGCCCCACAACACCGTGCTGCTGCTTGCGCGCGCCGACAATGGTCCCGTGCCCACCGCCTTCCAGCCAGGCCGCCTGAACAGCAGCGACCCATTCGGCGAAGGCCGCCACATTGCCGTCATGCACGATGACGGCATCGCGGCGGGTACGTTGCAGTTGCGCGGCACGCTGACCGTCGAGCAATACCCCTTCACCGAGATGCTGGTTGTGCACCGCGGCGTGGTTACCCTGCAAGGTGCAGCCGAGCCCGTCGAAGTGCACCCTGGCCAGGCGGTGGTGATCGGCCGCGGCACGGCGCTGCGTATCACTGCCAGTCCCGACAGCCTTTGCGCATTCTGCACGGCCACCCTCGCAGGCGGCGAAAACAAACCCGGCATTTTCCCGATTGACGCCCGCGCGGTGCTTGCCCCGTCCGCGTCACTGGAGGCTGCCGTGCTGATCGGCCCAGCCCCGCAATGCCGCGCGAACAACCTGTTCGAAGACAGCGCCAGCCCGCTGCGCATAGGCGTTTGGGACTCCACCCCGTATAACCGCATTGCACGGGCGCACAAGGTGCACGAACTGATGCATGTGCTGGAGGGCACGGTCGAGTTGACCGATGCTGATGGCAGCGGGTTGACACTGAAGCCGGGCGATAGCGTGTTTGTGGCGAAGGGGACGGTTTGTGCCTGGACCAGCAAGGTGTATGTGAGGAAGTTTTATAGCGTCGCGTAAGGAGGCGCGATGCGCCCAATCGTTGAAGAAGCTGCGCGTTTCTATCTGCGATTTGGATATGAGATTTGCGGGCTCACGCTGTACCTATGCAGGAGCGGCTTTAGCCGCGAACACCGGCACAGCCGGTGCCATCCACCGCGCTGGATTCTTCGCGGGTGAACCCGCTCCTACACAAGCAAAGCGCAGGTTTCGGGCTCACGCTGTACTGTGTAGGAGCGGCTTTAGCCGCAAACACCGGCACAGCCGGTGCCATCCCCCGCGCTGGATTCTTCGCGGGTGAACCCGCTCCTACACAGGTACTGCGAAGGTTTCGGGCTCACGCTGTACCTGTGTAGGAGCGGCTTTAGCCGCGAACACCGGCGCAGCCGGTGCCAGCCACCGCGCTGGATT